>NZ_JACVTX010000031.1:0-61549 GCF_016624745.1 Erwinia sp. S43
GCTGGCGTCAGGCCGGGTTTGAACAGGGACGTTCAATCCTGGCCGATCCGTTCGGCGTAATGGCGTAACCGAAGGCACCGCAGCGCGGCGCGAGGACCGCCCTGGAGCAGCAGCAGAGGCTGAACCCCACACACTAATTCAACAGCGGCGTCTTATGGCGAAATACGGCGCGAGGACTGCCATGGAGCAGCAGCAGAGACTGCACCCCAACCAACAAGTCCACAGCGGCGTACTCTATCCCAACGTCGGATACGCCCGCCGCACCGCCCGCACAATCACCGCCGCCAGCACCACCTTCACGATATCGCCCGGCACAAACCCCAGCGAACCCAGCGCGGCCTGCTTCAGCGTGATACCCGCAACGGCGGCAATCCAAGGAATACCGCATGCATAAATCACCACAATCCCGCCCAGCGCGATAATCAGCAGCTCCTTCACCAGCGTCAATGAACGCAGACCACGCTGGTACAACAAGCCGATGACCAGTGCCGCCAGCGGCCAGGAGAGAATAAAACCACCGCCCGGCCCCATATAAACCCCCAGCCCGCCACGGCCACCGGCCAGCAGCGGCAGCCCGATAGCCACCAGCAGATCGAACAATACCATCGCCAGCGCACCGCGCTTAGCACCGGCAATCGCCCCCGCCAGCATACAGCCCAGCGTCTGCGCGGTAATCGGCACGCCAATCACCGGCAGACTAAACGCCGGAAACAGACCCAGCGCTGCGGTCATCGCGGCAAACAGCGCTATATAAACAATATCTCTGGTGGACATTAAGAGCCTCTCGACTTTTCAGCATCGCTTTGGGGACGTTTAAGCTGGGGATCGTATGCGCGGGCTTCCAGCGCCGCCGCAATGTCATCAGCCATTTTCAGGGTACGAACAATAACCGGGATCGCCACTGCAATCACACTGCGGTCGAGGCCGCGCGCTTTCTGCGCTTCACGCACCTCGGCGGTGATGGCGGCCAGCACCGGGATAAAACGCAGGGCCAGCGAGAGTGCCAGGCTGACCTTCGCCGGGTTGATACGCAAAAAACGCAGCCAGGACAGCCCGCTTTCCAGCGCATCAATCATATCGGTGGTACGCGTGGTCAGCGTCACCAGCGCCGCCAGCAGCAGCAGCGCGGAAAGTCGCGTAACGACCAGCACGCCGGAAACCCAGTCCACCATCCACCACTGTACGGCGAACAGCAGCGCCAGCACCCACAGCAGCGGTTTCAGCTGCAGCAGCATTATTTTTGGCCCGATACCCGCCAGCGGGTAAAGCGTAGCAACGACAACCAGCGTGGACAGCACCACCGCCAGCAGGGGGAAAACAAACAGCAGAGTACCCACCAGCGCCAGGGAAAGGATCTTGATCCCCGACGGCAGGCGATGGATAAACGAGTTACCCGGTACGTAATCACTCAAGGTCATGACATCATCCTGACATACTCTTTCAGCGCCACGGCGGGCACATCATCTACGGCAACTTCCCCGCGTTCAAACACCAGTACGCGGTCAAAATCCTGCAAAAATTCCAGGTCGTGTGAAACGACGATCGCGGTTTGATCCAGCTCGGCAATCGCGGCGGCAATTCGCCGTTTGTTGCGCAGATCCAGCAGCGTGGTGGGTTCATCAAAAACGATATATTCCGGCTCCATCACCAGCACGCCGGAGATCGCCAGCAGCTGCTTTTGCCCACCGCTGAGCAGATGCGCCGGGTGCTGACGCAGATCCTGCATATCATAGCGGGCCAGCGCCGCGTCGGTACGCTCGCGGATCGTGGCTTTATCCAGCCCGAGGTTCTTCATGCCGAAAGCCAGATCCTCTTCCACCACCGGAAAGACGATCTGATTGTCAGGGTTCTGGAAAACAAAGCCGACTTTACGCCGCACCGCTTTGCCCTGCTGACGGGTATTCAGGCCGTCGATCAGCACATCGCCCTGAGAAGGCAACAGCAAGCCATTCAGCAGGCGAACGAAGGTACTTTTGCCGCAGCCGTTACTGCCAACGATGCCGATACGCTTCTCGGTTAGCTGTAAGTTGATATTCTTCAACACCTTGCGATCGCCGTAAGCGTGGGAAACCTCTTTCAGTTCAATCATCTGAATGCCTCGCTCAGGACGGTTTACGCGGACGATACTGGCGACCAATCGTCAGTTGCTCAATGACCGCAGCCGGTGACAGCGACATCACAAAATCCACCGCGCGGCAGATATCGTCCGTGCTCAGCATTTCTTCCGCAGACAGCCCCGAACCGGCGGCCATATCGGTATCCACCACATCCGGGCACAGCGTGGTGACTTTAATCCCCAGCGAGCCCAGCTCGCGGGCAATCGAGCGGCTGTAGCCGACCAGCGCGTGCTTGCTGGCGGCATAGCTGGCGACGCTGCCGTAGGGCTGCACGCCGCTGACCGAAGCCAGATTAAAAATGCGGCCATCTTCAGACTTTTGCAGCCACGGCGTGCAAAGTTGGCAGAGATGATGGATGGCGGTAACGTTGGTGGCCAGCAGCGCGCTGAAGTCATCCAGCGGCGTCTGCGTGGAGCCTGCGCGGAAAATACCGGCGGCGTTAATCAGCACATCAAGCCGATCGTAGCGGGATAGCGCGTGCTGCACCTGCTGCGACACGCTGGCAAAATCACACACGTCCAGCGCCAGCGTCTGCACGCGGGACGGATCGAACCCGGCAGCAAGCGCATTCAGCGCCTGCGCATCACGTGCCAGCAGAATCAGATGATATCCCTGCGCATAGAAATGGCGGGCAAGATGGTGGCCAATGCCACGGCTGGCACCGGTAATCAGGGCGACGTTGTTTGACACGGAGAGCCTTAAATCTGAAAACGTGAGCGGCAAAGATACGCTATTTAGCGTAAAAGGAAAAATACGTTTTTGGTTTACAAGTCGGTTAAAACCAGGCTAATAGCGAAAACTCGCTTCAACCATTCGTGACGCTCAGGTGAGGCCGCGTCAGGTCGATCGTCCGGGAGTATCCGTAAAAAAGCCGCTATCTGTTAACAATAGCGGCTTAGTTTTCGCTAACTAACGCGAATTACCCCTTGCGGAGCCGTCAGCGATTACTTCTTCTTCGCTTTCGGGTTTGGCAGGTCGGTGATGCTACCTTCGAAGATCTCAGCTGCCAGGCCAACCGATTCGTGCAGAGTCGGGTGAGCGTGGATGGTCAGCGCCAGGTCTTCAGCGTCGCAGCCCATTTCGATTGCCAGACCGATTTCGCCCAGCAGCTCGCCGCCGTTAGTACCAACAATCGCACCACCGATCACGCGGTGAGTGGTTTTGTCGAAGATCAGCTTGGTCATACCGTCTGCGCAGTCGGAAGCGATAGCACGGCCAGAAGCAGCCCACGGGAAGGTGGCGGTTTCGTAGCTGATGCCTTTCTCCTTCGCTTCTTTCTCGGTCAGACCCACCCAGGCAACTTCTGGCTCGGTGTAGGCGATAGATGGGATCACTTTCGGGTCGAAGTAGTGTTTCTTACCAGAAATCACTTCTGCCGCTACGTGGCCTTCATGCACGCCTTTGTGTGCCAGCATTGGCTGACCCACGATGTCGCCGATAGCGAAGATGTGCGGTACGTTGGTACGCATCTGCTTGTCGACGCGGATAAAGCCGCGATCGTCCACTTCCACGCCCGCTTTACCAGCATCCAGACCTTTACCGTTCGGTACGCGGCCGATAGCTACCAGCACCGCATCGTAACGCTGTGGTTCTGCCGGCGCTTTTTTGCCTTCCATTGTTACATAGATGCCGTCTTCTTTTGCTTCAACGGCAGTAACTTTGGTTTCCAGCATCAGGTTGAACTGCTTGGAGATACGCTTGGTGAACACTTTCACCACGTCTTTATCTGCAGCAGGGATCACCTGGTCAAACATCTCTACGACATCAATCTGTGAACCCAGGGCATGGTAAACCGTACCCATTTCCAGACCGATGATACCGCCGCCCATAACCAGCAGACGCTCTGGGACTGATTTCAGTTCCAGCGCATCGGTAGAATCCCAAACGCGTGGGTCTTCGTGCGGGATGAACGGCAGCTGAATTGGGCGGGAACCCGCTGCGATGATGGCATTGTCGAAAGTGATCGTGGTGGTTTCACCCTTCTCATTTTCCACAACCAGAGTATTTGCGCCGGTAAACTTGCCCAGGCCGTTAACCACGTTCACTTTACGGCCTTTCGCCATACCTGCCAGACCGCCGGTCAGCTGGTTGATGACTTTCTCTTTCCAGGCGCGGATCTTGTCTACGTCGGTTTGCGGCTTGCCGAACACGATACCGTGAGCTTCAAGCGCTTTCGCTTCTTCAATCACCTTCGCCACGTGCAGCAGGGCTTTAGAAGGGATACAGCCGACATTCAGACAAACACCACCAAGGGTGCTGTAACGCTCAACGATGACGGTCTCCAGACCTAAATCCGCTGCACGGAAGGCTGCAGAATAGCCTGCAGGACCTGCCCCAAGTACCACGACTTGAGTTTTAATTTCTGTACTCATCATGACCTCTTATTTGATAGTCCGGCGGGTCAGACAGCTTTTGATTCAACGCCCTTCTTCCACCGGGACGCGTTCACCGCAAGAGTTTACAGAATTGTTAATAATCTGCAAACCGCGGTGCCACGAATATCTACATCCCTTATAACAAGGCCGGCTTGCGCCGGCCTTGTCTGCTGTTACATCACCAGACGGCGAATGTCAGCCAGTGCCTGATTGATGATGGTGATGAAGCGTGCACCATCTGCACCGTCGATTACGCGGTGGTCGAAGGAGAGCGACATCGGCATCATCAGACGCGGAGTGAACTCTTTACCGTTCCAGACCGGCTCCATAGCAGACTTGGAGACGCCCAGGATAGCCACTTCAGGCGCGTTAACGATCGGCGCGAAGTGAGTTGTCCCGATGCCGCCCAAGCTGGAAATGGTGAAGCAGCCGCCCTGCATTTCGCCAGCGGTCAGCTTGCCATCACGCGCTTTCTTGGAGATAGCCATCAGCTCGCGAGACAGTTCGGTAATCCCTTTCTTGTTCACGTCTTTGAACACTGGAACCACCAGACCGTTTGGCGTATCAACCGCCACACCGATGTTGATGTATTTCTTCAGCGTCAGCTTCTGACCATCTTCAGACAGTGAACTGTTGAAACGAGGCATCTGCTCAAGGGCCGCAGCAACGGCTTTCATGATGAAGACCACTGGGGTGAATTTCACGTCCAGCTTACGTTTAGCCGCTTCATCGTTCTGCTGCTTACGGAAGGCTTCAAGCTCGGTGATATCAGTTTTGTCGAAATGCGTAACGTGCGGGATCATCACCCAGTTACGGCTCAGGTTTGCACCAGAGATTTTCTGGATACGGCCCAGTTCAACTTCTTCAATCTCACCAAACTTGCTGAAGTCCACTTTCGGCCAAGGCAGCATGCCAGGCAGACCACCACCCGCAGCAGCGGCTGGTGCTTCGGCGCGTTTTACCGCGTCCTTAACGTAGGTCTGAACGTCTTCTTTCAGAATACGCCCTTTACGACCGGTGCCTTTGACTTTAGCCAGGTTTACGCCAAACTCGCGCGCCAGGCGGCGGATAACCGGAGTCGCGTGAACGTAAGCGTCGTTTTCAGCGAAGTCGGATTTCGCGTCAGCTTTCGCAGGGGCAGCAGCCGGAGCCGCTTTCTCTTCCTGTTTAGCCGGTGCGGCCGCAGCCGGTGCTTCAGCTTTCGCAGCGGGAGCCGCAGCAGCTGGCGCAGCGCCCGCTACTTCAAAGACCATCACCAGTGAACCGGTGCTGACTTTGTCGCCGGTTGCTACTTTGATCTCTTTCACGGTGCCCGCGAACGGAGCCGGCACTTCCATTGAGGCTTTGTCGCCTTCAACGGTCAGGATCGACTGTTCCGCTTCAACGGTGTCGCCCACTTTTACCATGATCTCGGTAACTTCAACTTCGTCGCCGCCGATATCCGGTACGTTAACGTCTTTCGGGCCGCTGGCCGCAGCCGGTGCCGCAGCAGCAGGTGCAGCCGCTTCTTCTTTCTTCTCTTCAGCCGGAGCGGATGGCGCAGCTGCGCCACCTGCTGCTTCGAAGATCATGATCAGTTTGCCGGTTTCGACTTTATCGCCGGTCGCAACTTTGATCTCTTTAACCACGCCCGCCTGCGGAGAAGGGACTTCCATAGAAGCCTTATCGCCTTCCACCACGATCAGCGACTGTTCAACTTCAACAGTGTCGCCAACCTTCACCAGGATTTCGGTGACTTCAACTTCGTCCGCGCCGATATCCGGTACATTGATTTCGATAGCCATTACTCTTTACCTCTTATGCCAGACGCGGGTTAACTTTATCAGCATCGATTTCGAACTTGGCAATAGCGTCCGCCACCACTTTCTTATCGATTTCGCCGCGTTTAGCCAGTTCGCCCAGTGCTGCAACTACAACGTAAGATGCGTCCACTTCGAAGTGGTGACGCAGGTTCTCACGGCTGTCTGAACGACCGAAGCCGTCAGTACCCAGTACGCGATAGTCGCTGGCTGGGATGTAGCTGCGAACCTGTTCTGCAAACAGTTTCATGTAGTCGGTAGACGCTACGGCCGGTGCATCACTCATGATCTGAGCAATGTACGGTACGCGTGCTTCTTCAGTTGGGTGCAGCATGTTCCAACGCTCACAGTCCTGACCGTCGCGGGCCAGTTCGGTGAAGGAGGTGACGCTGTACACGTCAGAGCCAACGCCGTAGTCTTTCGCCAGGATTTCTGCCGCTTCACGCACGTGACGCAGGATAGAGCCTGAACCCAGCAGCTGAACTTTACCTTTGCTACCTTCGATAGTTTCCAGCTTGTAGATACCTTTACGGATACCTTCTTCAGCGCCTTCCGGCATCGCTGGCATGTGGTAGTTTTCGTTCAGCGTGGTGATGTAGTAGTACACGTTTTCCTGTGCATCACCGTACATACGAACCAGACCGTCATGCATGATCACGGCAACTTCGTACGCATAAGCTGGATCGTAAGAGATACAGTTAGGGATGGTCAGAGACTGAATGTGGCTGTGGCCATCTTCGTGCTGCAGACCTTCACCGTTCAGCGTCGTACGACCTGAAGTACCGCCTACCAGGAAGCCGCGAGCCTGCTGGTCACCTGCTGCCCAGCACAGGTCGCCGATACGCTGGAAACCGAACATGGAGTAGTAGATGTAGAACGGGATCATTGGCAGGTTGTTGGTGCTGTAAGACGTTGCCGCCGCCAGCCACGATGCGCCTGCACCCAGTTCGTTGATGCCTTCCTGCAGGATCTGACCTTTTTCGTCTTCTTTATAGTAAGCAACCTGCTCACGGTCCTGCGGGGTGTACTGCTGGCCGTTCGGGCTGTAAATACCGATCTGACGGAACAGGCCTTCCATACCGAAGGTACGCGCTTCGTCGGCGATGATTGGTACCAGACGATCTTTGATCGACGGGTTCTTCAGCATCACGTTCAGGGCACGCACGAAAGCGATAGTGGTAGAGATCTCTTTGTTCTGCTCATCCAGCAGCTGGCGGAAATCTTCCAGCGTTGGCATTTCAAGCTTCTCGCTGAACTTAGGTTCGCGAGTTGGCAGGTAGCCACCCAGTTTCTGACGCTGTGCGTGCAGGTAGGTGTGCTCTTCTGAGCCTTCAGCAAAGGTCACGTACGGCAGTTTTTCGATGGCAGCATCGTCAACCGGCACGTTGAAGCGGTCGCGGATGTAGCGCACGCCGTCCATGTTCATTTTCTTCACCTGGTGAGCAATGTTTTTGCCCTCCGCGGTGTCACCCATACCGTAACCTTTGATGGTATGAGCCAGGATAACCACAGGTTTGCCCTTGGTGTCCTGCGCTTTCTTCAGTGCAGCGTAGACTTTCTTCGGATCGTGACCACCACGGTTCAGTGACCAGATCTCGTCGTCGCTCAGATCTTTCACCAGCTCAGCGGTTTCCGGATATTTACCGAAGAAGTGCTCACGCACGTACGCGCCGTTTTTGGATTTGAAGGTCTGATAGTCGCCGTCAACGGTTTCGTTCATCAGCTGGATCAGTTTACCGCTGGTGTCTTTACGCAGCAGCTCATCCCAACGACCGCCCCAGATCACTTTCAGCACTTCCCAGCCAGCACCACCGAAGATGCCTTCCAGTTCGTTGATGATCTTACCGTTACCGGTTACCGGGCCATCCAGGCGCTGCAGGTTACAGTTGATGATGAAGACCAGGTTATCCAGTTTTTCACGGGTAGCGATAGTGATCGCACCTTTAGATTCTGGCTCATCCATCTCACCGTCGCCCAGGAAGGCGTAAACGGTCTGCTGAGAGGTATCTTTCAGGCCACGGTGTTCCAGATATTTCAGGAATTTAGCCTGATAGATTGCACCCAATGGACCCAGACCCATTGATACGGTCGGGAACTGCCAGAAGTCAGGCATCAGTTTAGGGTGTGGGTAAGAAGACAGACCTTTACCGTGAACTTCCTGACGGAAGTTGTTCATCTGATCTTCGCTCAGACGACCTTCCAGGAAGGCACGAGCATAAACGCCCGGAGAAATGTGGCCCTGGAAGTAAACCAGATCGCCGCCGTCTTTTTCCGTACGCGCACGGAAGAAGTGGTTGAAACACACTTCATAGATAGTGGCAGAAGACTGGAAGGAGGACATGTGGCCGCCCAGATCCAGATCTTTCTTCGATGCGCGCAGAACGGTCATAATGGCGTTCCAGCGAATAGCAGAACGGATACGACGTTCTAAAGATGTGTTGCCAGGGTATTCCGGCTCATCTTCAACAGCAATAGAGTTGATATAGTTGCTGGCCCCAGCACCGGCAGCCACTTTCACGCCGCCTTTACGTGCTTCACTCAGTACCTGGTCAATCAGATACTGTGCGCGCTCAACACCTTCTTCACGGATGACCGATTCGATCGCCTGTAGCCAGTCGCGAGTTTCGATCGGATCCACGTCATTGTTTAAACGTTCTGACATGGGGGGTATTCCTTATCTGTGTCTAATACGTTGAATTGTCTGGAGCCTGTCTCTTTGCATTCTGTCGTTCAAAACACAAAGAGACAGGCTCGTCGTTTATACCCTTGAGCCCTGGTGCTGGCGCTGTGTTAGCCGTTACGCCAATGGTTTCGGGTATAGTGCCGCGTTATAGTTACGCGTTTTACTTACGTTATTCCTTACGTTGCTGTAAACGTCGCAGGGAACGCTCTCTACGGCTCTGCTCCCGACTTCTGTCCAGCAATATTTCCTCGATAAACGCCAGGTGGCGGTGTGAGGCTTCACGGGCCTGTTCCGGCTCGCGTGCCACAATCGCCTGAAAAATACTGGCGCGATGTTCACTCACTTTCACCAGCATCTCCCGACGCGAGTAGAGCAACTCGAAGTTCTGTCTTACGTTCTGTTCCAGCATCGGACCCATACTGCGTAGCAAATGCAGCAGCACCACATTATGCGCGGCTTCTGTGACAGCAATCTGATACTGCATCACCGCATCAGCTTCTGCGTCCAGATCGCCGCTGTCCTGGGCGGTCTGAATCTGCAGATGGCAGTGCTGAATACGTGCAATATCGTCGTCGGTCCCGCGAAGCGCGGCATAATAGGCGGCAATCCCTTCCAGCGCATGACGCGTTTCCAGCAGGTCGAACTGGGATTCAGGATGGCCGGCAAGCAGTTCGATGAGCGGATCGCTCAGGCTTTGCCACAGGGTTTTCTGGACGAAGGTGCCACCGCCCTGACGGCGAAGTAGCAGACCTTTTGCTTCCAGACGCTGGATTGCTTCTCGTAGGGAAGGACGGGAGACATCAAACTGCACAGCCAGCTCGCGCTCGGGCAGTAATTTCTCTCCGGGACGCAGCGTCCCTTCCATAATCAGGGACTCAAGCTGCTGCTCGATGGCGTCAGAGAGCTTTGGTTGGCGGATCTTACTGTAGGCCATTATCCCTTCTTCTACGATGTGCCAGAGTTAATTGGTAATACCAATTTAAAAAAGGTGCCCGTAAAGTAACAAAGTATTCACCTGATGTCTATATGACAACCCGGCGAAACCAGACCCCCGTCTCGTTCCTGGCAAGGGGTAAGCGGAATTTTTCGAGCGCCCTCGAATGCATAATAAATGTTAATTTTTAAAACTTTTTTGAAACACGGCAGCAGCTTAGTTGAATTGCACCCCACTAAAAGCACCAAATGCGATGCACGATTTCCCTTATGCTGCTCCCTAAAATCGTTATGCACTCACCCGGTGCGATCGGTGATTTTTTAACCACGCAGGCGCACAGAATGAGAAAGAAAGTGCAAAGCCCTCCGCCTAACACTATTCTCTGCGCGACGCCAGATACGGCCAGGTTTTCCCTAATCGAGAAGCGTAAATATTTCAGTACGTTATTAGATTTAACCACTCTGGCAGACATAAATAAAAACAAGCATCACGAGGAAGAGTATGGAACATCAGCAGGGCGAGACGCTGCATCGCGGGTTAAAAAACCGCCACATTCAGCTTATCGCATTAGGCGGTGCCGTCGGTACAGGCCTGTTTCTGGGCAGCGCATCGGTCATCAAATCAGCCGGACCCGCCGTCATTCTTGGCTACGCCATCGCCGGTATTATTGCTTTTCTGATTATGCGTCAGATGGGTGAGATGATTGTTGAAGAGCCGGTTGCCGGCAGCTTCAGCCACTTTGCGCATAAGTACTGGGGACCGTTTGCCGGGCTGGCATCCGGCTGGAACAACTGGGCGCTGTATGTGCTGGTTGCCATGGCCGAACTGACTGCCGTCGGTAAATATATTCAGTTCTGGTATCCCGAGATCCCGACCTGGGTTAGCGCTGCGGTGTTCTTTATATTGATCAACGCCATTAACCTGACCAATGTGAAGGTGTTCGGCGAACTGGAGTTCTGGTTTGCCATTATTAAGGTGGTGGCGGTCGTCGCCATGATTGGTTTCGGCGGCTGGCTGCTGTTCAGCGGCAACGGTGGCCCGCAGGCTACGGTCAGTAACCTGTGGGATCACGGTGGCTTTATGCCGAACGGTCTGCACGGCCTGGTGATGATGATGGCCATCATTATGTTCTCATTCGGCGGGCTGGAGATGATCGGCCTGACCGCAGCGGAAGCCGAGAATCCTGAGAAGAGCATCCCGAAAGCGATCAATCAGGTGCTGTGGCGTATTCTGATCTTCTATATCGGTTCACTGACCGTGCTGCTGTCGCTGATGCCGTGGATCCGTATTACTGAAGATACCAGCCCTTTCGTGCTGATTTTCCACGAACTGGGTGATGCCTTTGTCGCAAATGCGCTGAATGTGGTGATCCTGACCGCAGCGCTGTCGGTGTATAACAGCTGTGTTTACAGCAACAGCCGCATGCTGTTTGGTCTGGCGCAGCAGGGTAACGCACCGAAGGCGCTGATGAAGGTCGATCGTCGTGGTGTGCCGGTGAATGCCATTCTGATTTCCGCCGCCGCCGCCGCTATCGGCGTGCTGATCAACTATCTGATGCCGGGCGAGGCGTTTTCGCTGCTGATGTCACTGGTGGTTTCTACATTAATCATTAACTGGGCGATGATCAGTCTGGCGCATCTGCGTTTCCGCAAGCGTGCGAACCAGCAGGGGATTGAACCACGCTTTAAGGCGCTGTTCTATCCGTTCGGCAACTGGCTGTGCCTGGCCTTTATGGCCGGTGTGCTGGTAATTATGGCGATGACGCCGGGAATGGCGATTTCCGTGTGGTTGATTCCGGTGTGGATTGGCGTGATGGCGATTGGCTATGCGTTTAAGCGCCGTTCGGTGAAGTCTTAATCGTTTCACGGGGTTGGTTATCTCTGGGATAACGGTGGCGGCGCTGACTGGTCTTATGTTGTTGGTTATCTCTGGGATAACAGTGATAGCGCTGACTGGCTGCTGCCCCTGCCGGGCGGGTCCTCGCGCCGCTTTGCGGTCCCTTCACTTCGCTCGTCAGCCTGACGGACCGGGACAGACGCGCGTCCTGCGCGGCTGTCCCTTTCGCCCACTTCCCTGTGGGCGAATCCTGGCTTCCTCTCTCCGTTCAGCGCTGCGGATTGCCCGTTCGGGGCAGCAGCCAGTCCGCTTTCTGATATTGGTATTGCCTGATAAACAGATCGGTCCGTTCGCAGGTTTTTCCCCTTGTTCATTCCGCACTGTAATTAGCTCTTCCGGGGCAGCAGCCAGACCGATTTTTGGAGTCAGTTTTGCCTGAGAATAAGATCGGTTTATTCGCGAACTCAGCTTCTTTCACCAATCTGCGGAATGGTTAACCAAGTTGGACTGAAATCAATTCACTTTCTGATATCGAGATTGCCTGACGAACAGGCAAATCTGGTCACAAGCTTGTTCCCTTTCCCCTCTTCCCTTTAGTGCCGTGGATAGCCCGTTCAGGTCTGCAATCGGTCACTTTCTAATATTGGTTTTGCCTGATAAACAGATCGCAGCCGAAAAACACCACCCAAGCCCGCCAGAAAAACCGTCCCTCTCTTTCCGTTGCTTACAGCGAGTGATTGAGTCAAAAGGGAACCCGTCTCTGCGGCGGCCGGGTAATCCACAGCGCTGAGGCGCAGGCAGCGGGGCCGGAGAGACCAGCATGGATGCTGGGCTCAGGCCTGGCGCGGGCAGGACGCCCGCTCCGGGCCGATCCGACAGTCCCGATGCCGAAGCTGAAGGCACCCTGCACAGCAGGGCGCGAGGACCGCCCGGACGCCGCAGAGACGGGTTCCCAATCGCCTATCCATCGCCGCAGAGGATAGCTTCCCAGGCACCTATCCACCAGCCAAGTAATCCCACCGGTCATAAGAGAATGTTATTCGTCATTTGCACCAATTTGTGACAAAACATAGATAGTAAAAAATGAGACAGCACGCTGCTTTTTTAGTCATTTCTGCGAGTGTAGAGCAGAAAGCGAGTGCAAACCTCTGCGCTTAGCACTATTCTCTTCCTGAGGCTACGTTCTGGCTCATATTTACTCACACAACAATCGTAAACTTTTCGATACAGCATGGCGGCAGGGCCTGCTGAAAAGACGAAAAATAATAAAACATCATGAGGTTAGACATGGGACAACAGCAGGGCGAAACGCTGCACCGTGGCCTGAAAAACCGCCACATTCAGCTGATCGCGTTGGGTGGGGCCGTGGGTACCGGCCTGTTTTTGGGAAGTGCGTCTGTTATTCAATCTGCCGGGCCTGGCGTTATTCTGGGTTACGCGATTGCCGGGTTTATCGCATTTTTAATTATGCGCCAGCTGGGAGAGATGGTCGTGGAAGAGCCGGTCGCCGGTTCATTCAGCCACTTTGCCTATAAGTACTGGGGTAACTTCGCCGGTTTTGCCTCCGGCTGGAACTACTGGGTACTGTACGTGCTGGTAGCCATGGCAGAACTGACGGCCGTCGGTAAATATATTCAATTCTGGTATCCGGAGATCCCAACCTGGGTTTCCGCAGCCGCCTTCTTTGTGCTGATTAACGCCATTAACCTGACCAACGTGAAAGTGTTCGGGGAAATGGAGTTCTGGTTTGCCATTATCAAAGTGGTCGCGGTCATCGGCATGATCCTGTTCGGCGGCTGGCTGCTGTTCAGCGGCAACGGCGGCCCACAGGCTACCGTACGCAACCTGTGGGATCAGGGCGGCTTCCTGCCGAACGGCTTTAGCGGCCTTGTCATGATGATGGCCATTATCATGTTCTCCTTTGGCGGTCTGGAACTGGTGGGGATCACCGCAGCAGAAGCGGATAATCCGGAAACCAGCATTCCTAAAGCCACTAACCAGGTGCTGTGGCGCATCCTGATCTTCTATATCGGTTCACTGGCCGTATTGCTGTCACTGCTGCCGTGGACTCGCGTCACTTCAGATACCAGTCCGTTCGTATTGATCTTCCACGAGCTGGGTGATGCTCTGGTGGCTAACGCGCTGAACGTCGTAATCCTGACCGCCGCGCTGTCGGTGTATAACAGCTGCGTATACTGCAACAGCCGCATGCTGTTTGGTCTGGCTCAGCAGGGCAATGCGCCAAAAGCGCTACTGAAAGTAGATGGTCGTGGCGTACCGGTGATTTCGATTCTGTTCTCCGCGATTGCCACCGGGCTTTGCGTACTGTTGAACTATCTGATGCCTGGTGAAGCCTTTGGTCTGCTGATGGCACTGGTGGTCTCTGCACTGGTGATCAACTGGGCAATGATCAGCATGGCGCACATCAAGTTCCGCCGTAAAAAGGATCAGCAGGACGTGAAAACCCGCTTCCCGGCACTGCTGTATCCGCTGGGCAACTGGATCTGCCTGCTGTTCCTCGCCGGTATTCTGGTGCTGATGGCAATCACCCCGGGAATGGCTATCTCTGTTTGGCTGATTCCTGTATGGATACTGATTCTGGCTATCGGCTACTGGCTGAAAAACCGTTCTCAGAAGGCATAATCGCCCCGGAAAAATGCAATCAGGCCAGCAGATGCTGGCCTGATTTTTTATTACTGCTGTACTACCTGTCGTTCCCTGTTGGGGTTATACCAACGTACCGTAAATCGTCAGTATTGCGACTACTACCACCAGCACCAACGATACCTTCTTCGCCAGCGTTACCGCCAGCCGTGGCGTCTCTACCTTATCCATATGCGGGTCACGTGCCAGTGAGAACTGTGCAAGGCGAGTCAGTACCTGGTACTGCGGCGTATGGCGATCGCCCAGCGAGGCCAGCCAGGCAGGTAGGGCGCGCTCGCCGTGCCCCAGCAGCGCATAAGCAACACCAACCAGCCGAACCGGCAGCCAGTCAATCCAGTGAAGCAGCGCATCCACGCCGGACTGGGAACGGATCAGAGGGTCGCGCTGACGTGCCAGCCAGCTTTGCCAGGCACGCAGGAAGGCATAACCCACCAGCAGCACAGGCCCCCACGGACCACCAACGACAAACCAGAATAGTGGAGCAAGATAAAAGCGAAAGTTAATCCACAGCAGCGCATTCTGTAACTCACCAAGATACTCACGTTCGCTGCACTCACCCGGCACACCGTGGATCAGGGTCAGCTCTTCCGCCATCGCATCATGTGCATGTACATCATTATGGCTGGCAGCACGCAGATAAGCGTGGTAGTGAAGGCGAACCGAGCCTGCCCCGATGCACAGCAGGCCAACAAGAATCCAAAAAATTAACTGAGGCACACCGAAAAACCAGCCTTTCAGCGCCAGCATCATCGCGGCCACTACGGCCATCGCTAACAACGTCATCAACAGGGTGCGCAGCAGTGAGAAATGCTTAAATCTGCGGAATAATGGCATCAGATGGTGATCCAACTGCCAGTGTTCACCCATTTTGAACAGGCGTTCCCATCCGAGAACCAACAACAGGCTAAATAACGTCATGCCTTAACTCCCATCATTTTTACCCTGGACTTGCTGCGCCAGAGCGGTGCGGAATCGAGCCCAGTCGAATGCCGGGCCGGGATCGGTTTTACGCTGCGGTGCAATGTCGCTGTGCCCGGTAATATTCAGGGCTATTGCCGGATACTCAGCAATCAGCTGCTCGGTAACGGCCTGCAGCGAACGATACTGCGCATCGGTGTAGGGCAACGTATCGGTGCCTTCAAGTTCAATACCGACTGAAAAATCGTTGCAGGCATCGCGCCCCTGATAGTTTGACACGCCCGCATGCCATGCACGTAGCTGAAACGGCACATATTGCACAACCTCTCCATCACGGCGGATCAGGCAATGAGCGGCAACCTGCAAATGGCTGATACCGGCAAAATAAGGATGAGCATTGGGATCAAGCTGACCGGTAAACAGATCGTCAATCCAGGGGCCGCCGAACTCACCGGGCGGCAGGCTAATATTGTGGATCACCAACAGCGAAGGTTTTTCATCATTCGGTCGCTGGTTAAAATGCGGCGACGGAACTTTTCTGGCCTCGTTAATCCAGCCATCTTGCAACTGCATGCCCTACTCCCCTGTCATCAGAATCTGCTCAGATTAACATGATTTATTTTGGCTCCGGCAAACTTCTCACCGCACGCTTATCGCGTAAAAAAGATATTTTCATTTTTCTGCATCCGTTTTTCATCGCTGAACGTAGATAGCAATGTGAGGCAAATACGCCTTCTCTTACCCGAGGAATTCAGCATGAAAACTGTCATCCGTTCCGCTCTGTGTGCATCTTTCCTGTTTAGCGCTGCCGCTCTGGCAGAGATGTCACAAAACACTGTGATGGTGGGAGGGGCAGCCATGTACCCTTCTAAAAATATCGTTGAAAATGCGATGAACTCGAAGGATCACACCACGCTGGTCGCCGCAGTTAAAGCAGCAGGCCTCGTCGATACGCTGCAAGGCCCCGGCCCCTTCACCGTATTTGCCCCGACTAATGCGGCTTTCGCCAAACTGCCTATGGGTACCGTCGATACGCTGCTAAAACCTGAAAATAAAAGCAAACTGACCGCCGTGCTCACCTATCACGTCGTGGCCGGGAAATATGACATGAAGGCGCTGGAGAAAAAGGTCAAACAGGGCCATGGCCGTGCCGAGCTGAAAACCGTTAACGGCGCTTCGCTGTGGGTGATGCAGAATGGCCCACACAACCTGCAGCTGAAAGATAACCAGGGTAATGTCGCCAACATCAGTACCTATGACGTTCAGCAGAAAAATGGCGCAATCGACGTTATTGATACTGTGCTAATGCCATAACGATAAAAAGGGTCTATACCCTGTGCAGGGGGAACGCGTTGTTCACCTCTGCACTTCTATCAAGACGATTCATGGCGGAAGAATCAATCGACAGTCAGGTTTTACTGATTCGGGCAGTGGCAGCCGGTGATAAACGCGCTTTCGAAGCGCTTTACCGCAGCTACTCGCCCTATCTGTTTGCCATCGCGCTACGTCTTCTTCACCGTCGTGGTTGGGCGGAGGAAGTACTGCATGACAGTTTTCTCGCTCTCTGGCAGCGGGCTGGCAGCTTCGATCCGACCCAAAGCGCGCCCAAAACGTGGCTGACCAATATTGTTCGCCATCGTGCGATTGATTATTTGCGTTTGCAGGACAATCGCGTTCTGGAACTGGACGATGAGGGCGATGCGACCGCGGGTGAAGGTACGTGCGATCCCGTACCTTCGACATACGAATCACGCAGACTTTTAACCTGCATGGACGCCCTGCCCGCAGAGCAGCGGCAAAGCATCGTTCTGGCTTATCATCATGGTCTTTCACACGGTGAAATCGCGCTGCATCTGCAACAGCCTGCCGGTACCGTCAAAAGCTGGATACGTCGGGCCTTAATGCATTTAAAAGGCTGCGTGGGCATATGAAAAGCAAACACGATTTTGATTCCGCCCTGGCCGCAGAATATGCCCTGGGTACGCTGCGTGGTGCGGCTCGCCTGCGTTTCATGCGCCGTATAGAGCAGGACCCCGAACTGGCAGCTGAAGTCCAGCGCTGGCAAAACGCGCTGATCGCACTGGATAGCGATGTAATCCCCGTTACACCGCCAGAAATACTGTGGCCGCGCATTGTTGGCGATCTGCCCACAGAATTACAACCCGGCACGTTGTCGTCCCCACCTGTCACGCAACCGGTAAAAATACCGCGCAGTGCATGGCCTTTGTGGCTTGGCTGGGGTCTGGCAGCCTCATTTGCCGGTGCACTGCTCTATACCCAGCTGGTTCCTGCCCCCGTGCCCCCTCAGGCGATTGCCGTTTTGAGCAACAGTCAGCAACAGGGGATCTGGGTTATCGGCATCAACCCGGCGCAAAACAGGCTGACCGTGCAGACGGCGGCGGCACCGAACATCGGGCCTGACCACAGTCTGCAACTCTGGCTGATCCCACCAGGCGGCAAGCCGCAGTCATTAGGACTGTTGGATGTCTCCGGCAACCGTCAGGTGGACCTTGCACCTCTAAAACCTGATGCCTTACCGGATCTCGCAATCAGTCTGGAGCCGCCGGGCGGTTCACCAACCGGCCAACCTACTGGCCCCGTACTATTCAGCGGTAAAATATCTCTACTGTAGAGGACGGCTGCGACACGGTGGGTACAAGCCGTTCTAAAATGATATCGCGCAGCCGCTCTGCCGCAGGGTTCAGTCGCTCGTCGGCCGTATGCAGCGCTATTCCCAACTTGCCCAGCGATGGCAGCCGCGCATGCTGTAGCACCTGCAGCCCGGCAGGTAGACCAAAACGACTGCGAAGCGTAATACCCAGCCCGGCTGCGGCGGCAGCCCAGATACCGCTCAGGCTACGGCTGGTGAAAGCCACCCGCCAGGGGATCGCCGCCCGGTCAAGGGCATCAATTGCACTGCTTCGCATCATGCAGGGCGCATCAAACAGAAGTAGCGGCAGCGTCTCCTCTCCTGTCAGCCAGCGCGCCAGATCGGCATCAGAACGTCCAATCCAGTGAAGCGGTGCGGCAGGCAGTGCCTGCATAAACCGCGTATTTTCGTCACCCTGCCAGCACAGCGCCAGATCAAGCTCTCCCTGACGCATCGCCTGCACAAGTTCACCATTGCGACCAATACGCGCTGAGACTTCAACCTGTGGAAAAGCACGGGCAAACTGCCCCAGCAAGTCTGGCAAGAGCGCCTCACCAAAGTCCTCCTGCATTCCCAGGCTTACGCTGCCCGCCAGATGACGGCCACAGAGCGCGCTGAAAGCTTCGTCATTGAGGGCAAGCAGGCGGCGACCATATGCCATTAGCAATTCACCATTAGCAGTGAGTTCCAGTCGACGTCCGGACTTTTGCAGCAGCGGCAGGCCACTTTGCTGTTCCAGCTTTTTCAACTGGGCGCTGACCGCTGACGTTGAACGATTAAGTTTTACGGCTGCCAGCGCAAAGCTGCCCAGCTCAATACCGGTGACCAAAGTGCGCAGCGCTTCAAGGTCAAAAGTCACACGTTTGTTCTGAGACATAAACATCCTGATTTTCGGGATTATCAATCCAAATATATGCGATTTTATAAACAATTACTTCCCTCTATTCTGGCATTCACTCATCAACATCCACAGGGAGTTAAGATGCCTCACTCACTTACCCGCGACGATCTGGCAGAAATTGCCCCCCATTTTGCTGCGATTACAGATGAAACTTTGTTTGGCGCTATCTGGCAGCGCAGCGAGCTGAGCAGGCGCGATCGCAGCCTGATTACCGTTGCCGCATTGATTGCCACAGGCCGCCATCAGCAGCTGCCGTGGCATCTGAATTTTGCCCAGGAAAATGGCCTCAGACGTGACGAGCTGACCGAAGCCATTACCCATCTGGCGTTTTATTGCGGCTGGCCCGCCGCAGTCACCGCACTCGGTCATTTACATTTTCCGGAGGAGTAAACCATGCCCTTTACCCGTATCGCTCTGCCTGCTGGAAAAACCGCGGCGTTCCGTCAAACGCTTTCAACTCTGTTACACCAAACGCTGGTCGATTTCTTCGATGTACCGCAGGATGACTGCTTCCAGCTGTTTGATGAATATGCCCCCGGGCTGCGTGTTTTCCCTCGTCACTATCTTGGCGGACCGCGTTCAGAGGGATTCATCTGGTTCCATATCACCGCAGGCCGGTCACGCAGCGTTGAGCAGAAACATCTTTTCTATCAGAATCTTGCCCGACGCCTTTCAACTGAGCTAGCGGTGCGCCCGGAAGATGTGATGATCACGCTGAGCTTCAGCCAGCCTGAAGACTGGTCATTTGCCAACGGAAATCCGTTCAACTGGCCGCAGGAGCAGCCGCTATGATCGCCATGCAATATCGCTTTCGCCTGCCCACCGATTACGACATGACGATTATTGAAAATCGCGTGCGGGAAAACGGACACCTGCTGGATAACTTTCCCGGCCTGGTTATCAAAGCCTGGTGCTATGCCTGCGGTCGCGACCCGCAGACGGCCAGCCCCCCCCTCTACGCGCCGTTCTATTTGTGGCACGACAGCGCTGGCATGGCCCGTTTTTTACAAAGCAACGGATTCAAAAAACTGGTTACAGACTTCGGCAGGCCCGCTATCGACTGCTGGCCGGTGTTGGGCTTCCGTCCGGGTAGCACTTTGCAACGGTCCGCCTTTGCCCGACGAGAGATCGTGCCCATTGCCGCAGACAGCGATTTAAGCCAAATCAGCAACCTCCCCGAACCAGCAGCCGGTATCACCCGCATCCTTGCCTGGGATGTACAGCAGTGGCGGCGGCTCTGCTTTGAGCTAAGCGAACTGCCGTTTGACGATGCCCCGAGTACAGAGAGCTATCGCGTTGGGCATATCTCCCTTTCTACTCGGTAGCCAGTCGGGTTAACGCCAGAGTAGAGCGAATACCGATGTTTCTGGCACCGGAGTCGATAAGAAAATGTCGGGTAACAGGCCCCACCGATGGCTGACAAACGGGGGAAAAACAGGCTAGCATGGCAATATCTGTTACCCGACCTTTCGGAGTTAAATCATGACATCCCGCCGTTACGATCCTGATAACCGCCGTATCGAGTTGATGGAGCGTATTGAGGACGATATTCCCCCTGCCGTCGCCCAGGCGCTGCGTGAAGACCTTGGTGGCGAAGTCGATCCCTGCAAAGACATCACTGCTGGCCTGCTGCCAGAGGATACCCAGGCTCACGCGGTGGTGATCACCCGTGAACCGGGGATCTTCTGCGGCAAACGTTGGGTTGAAGAGGTGTTTATCCAGCTGGGGAATAAAACGCAAATTACCTGGCACGTTGCCGATGGGGATGCGATTACCGCCAACCAGACGCTGTTTGAGGTTAGCGGCCCGGCGCAGCTGATCCTGACGGCGGAACGCACAGCGCTGAACTTTGTTCAAACGCTTTCCGGTGTGGCAACGGAGGTTAGCCGCTATGTTGCCCTGCTGGAAGGCACACACACTCAGCTGCTGGACACACGAAAGACGCTGCCGGGACTGCGCACAGCGCTGAAGTATGCCGTGCTGTGCGGAGGTGGTGCTAACCATCGACTTGGCCTGTCCGATGCTTTCCTGATTAAAGAGAACCACATTATCGCCTGTGGTTCGATTGCCAAAGCGGTTGAAAAAGCATTCTGGCTGCACCCGGACGTGCCGGTTGAAGTTGAAGTCGAGTCCCTGGACGAACTGGAACAGGCGTTGGATGCTGGCGCAGACATTATCATGCTGGATAATTTCAGCGTTGAGCAGATGCGCGCAGCCGTCACTCTGAGCAATAACCGATCGCTGCTGGAAGTGTCTGGCAACGTCACCGATGAAACGCTGCGGACCTTTGCCGAAACCGGGGTCAACTATATTTCTGTTGGCGCACTGACCAAGCACGTGCGGGCGCTGGATCTGTCGATGCGTTTTCGTTAAGCCTCTGCCGCTTTCCATATACCTCCCCTGGTCAGCCTTTTGTGCTGACCTTTTTTATCCCTGAAATCCCTTTAACTGGTGCCCTTCGGCCTGAAATACATGGCCGGGAGTGGCGAAAGATACGCCTTGCGCCTGTCCCTCAAAAGCCCTTAAGGGACAAACTGCGGTACTTGCCGCAAACCTTTTATGCAACAAAGCTACCCCATTTAATTGTTTTGAATCAGCCTCTGAATTGCCTGCTTTGCCGCTATTCCACGTTTTTATTCAGGATTATGGTGCCTCCTGTTAACCACAAGGAGACTTACCATGAGCCAGCAGGGATTTACGTTGATTGAATTGATGATCGTTATTGCCATTGTCGCCATATTGAGTGCGATTGGCCTGCCCGCATACCAGAACTACCTGCAGAAGGCTGCACTGACAGACATGCTGCAAACGGCTATGCCGTATAAAACCGGTGTTGAGCTATGTGCGATTGAGCACGGCGGCATTACCGGCTGTGATGCTGGCAGTCAGGGTGTACCTTCAACGCGAACTTCGCGCTACGTTTCTGCGATAACGATAAGCGCAGGCATTATCTCGCTCACCGGTCAGGAAAGCCTGAAAGGGTTGAACGTGACATTAACACCACAGTGGGACAGCAGCGACGGCTATCTCAGCTGGCAACGTAGCTGCACCAGCGACAGCAGTGGATTAAAGGAAGCCTGTGAGGACCTGTTCCGCTTTGAACAGGAGCAGAAACAATGATTAGCGCCAGCCAGCGTGCCGTTGAAGCCATCTGCGAGCGCTATCAGGCCGCAATCGTTGAGTTCAGTCACCAGCGCCTGCACATTGCGCTGTCCGGTACGCCACCGCACGAGATGATGACGGAACTGCGTTTTCTCACACCTGGCGTAATCGACGTGGAATGCTGGCCGCAGGCACGGCTCGAGCAATATTTACACCGTAATCAGGGACCCCAGGAAGGGGCAGAGCGCACTGATGAGGCAGGCGCTGGCGCAGTAGACAGAGTTAACCAACTGCTGAGTATGGCACTGCAAAAACGCGCTTCCGATGTGCATATTGAACCCCAGGAGCACGGTCTGCGGATCAGGATAAGGGTGGACGGCGTTTTACAGCAGGCAATGGTTCTCAGTGAGGGCAGCGCGCCGCTAATCGCCCGGCTTAAAATACTTGCCAGTCTGGATATCGCTGAACGGCGAGTCCCGCAGGATGGCCAGTTTTCGCTGGTGCTTGCCGATAAAACCGAGTCTTTCCGGTTATCGACCCTGCCCACGCGCTGCGGAGAAAAAGCAGTAATACGACTACTGCAAAGTGATGAACAGGCAATATCACTGGAAAAACTCGGCATGCCTGCGACGTTGCTAAAACACTACCGTAGCGCGCTCTCTAAACCACAGGGGTTAATTTTGGTGACCGGCCCTACCGGCAGCGGCAAGACGTTTACGCTTTACAGCGGCCTGAGCTGGCTTAATGCACCCAGCCGCAATCTGTGCAGCGTAGAGGACCCTGTAGAGATCCCGCTTGCGGGAGTCAATCAGACCCAGATCCACACGCGTTCCGGGTTGAGTTTCAATCTTGTGCTGAGGGCGCTGCTTCGCCAGGACCCGGACGTGATTATGCTGGGGGAAATCCGCGACGCTGAAACGGCTGAAATAGCCGTCAAAGCCGCGCAAACCGGGCATCTGGTGCTCTCTACCCTGCACACTAACTCCACCACGGAAACGCTGGTTCGCATGGGGCAGATGGGTGTTCCGGGTTATATGCTGGCCTCCGCACTCAAACTGATCGTTGCGCAGCGCCTGGTGAGGAAGCTCTGTTCGCACTGCCGCGAGCCAGCGGAAGCACTGGCGCATTTTCCCAGCGATATCTGGCCGGGAACGGTGCAGAACTGGCGAGCCGTTGGGTGTGAACGCTGCTTTTCAGGATATTACGGTCGGCTGGCGCTGTTTGAGATGCTGCCCGTTTTTCCATCACTGCAAAATGCCCTTGCGCAGAATGCCAGCCCGGAAGCACTGGCAAAGTTAGCTCTCCAACAGGGTATGGAACCTTTATTCGTCGGCGGGCTGCACTGCGTAAATAGAGGAGAGACAACACTCGAAGAGTTGACGCGAGTGACCGGAGGACCGGGATGAGCAGGCGCTATTTATTTCGCTGGCAGGCGATCGACGATAATGGTGCCATTCACAGCGGCTGCGGCTTTGCGCCAGATTCTGCCAGGGTCGTTGATGAAATCGTCGGTATGAAACAGCTACCGTTAAAAATTTCCCGCGGTCGCCGCTACCGTGCTGGTGACTGGCGGTGGCAACATAAAATCGCCTTCATCCGTCAACTTGCAACGCTGTTAAAAGCGGGAATGCCACTGGTCAGTGGGCTTCAGCTGCTCGCTGAAGGCCATCCCGATTCAGGCTGGCGGGCACTCCTGCTAAACCTGCAGGAGAAGATAACGCACGGCGAGCCATTTTCATCAGCACTACGGGAGTGGCCAGATGTGTTCTCGCCACTCTATCCTGCGCTGATTCATATCGGTGAACTCACAGGCGAGCTGGATGAATGCTGCCTGCGTCTTGCACAGCAGCAGGAACGGCAGCAGCTGTTGCAGCAAAAAGTGAAGAAAGCGCTGCGCTATCCGCTGTTTATTCTGGCCATCGCGCTACTGGTGAGCATCGGCATGCTGATTTTTGTGCTGCCGGAATTTGTCGCAATCTATCAGACTTTTGATGCGCCACTGCCTGCCTTTACCGCGGCGGTGATTGCCTTTTCAGAATGGTTACAGCAGCAGGCACCGCTGCTGATAGTGCCGGTCATCGCTGCTGGCATGTTCTATCGCAGGCAGCGTAAAAACATCCCGAACTGGCAAAGAGTTGAACAAAGGCTTCTGCTGAAGACTCCGTTATTATCACCGCTTTATCGGGGCAGCCAGCTCAGCCAGATTTACACGACCCTGGCGCTGACTCAGCACGCGGGTCTGACTTTATTGCAAAGCCTACAGGCGGTAGAGAAAACGGTCAGTGCATTACTCTGGCAGGAAGCCATCGTTAAGCTTCAGCAGCATATTGCCTCAGGTAATCCTTTGCACCAGGCGCTGAAACCACACTGTCTGTTTACGCCTCTGTGCTACCAGCTTATCAAGGTGGGTGAAGAGTCTGGATCGCTGGATGCGATGCTGACCCGACTTGCCAGCTGGCATGAGGCCGAGACACACCAGTTGGCCGATACGCTTGCGGCGGCACTGGAACCAATGATGATGGTGGTGATTGGTATTATCGTAGGAACGCTGGTGGTGGCAATGTATTTGCCGGTATTTCGCCTTGGGGATGCGCTGGGCTGAACCTCCCTTTTCCATCAACGCAGGGAGGTTCAACGACGACCGCTAGCGGTTAAAAACGCGGTTTTCCTGCTCGGCAACGCGAATAAACGTTGTGCGTTTGGTCAGCTCTTTCAGTCGTTCCGCACCAACGTAGGTGCAAGCCGAGCGTAAGCCACCCAGTATGTCACGGGCGGTCAGTTCAACCGGACCACGCAGCGGCAGTTTAACGGTTTTACCTTCTGCTGCACGATACTGCGCTACGCCGCCGACGTGGCGTTTCATCGCAGACTCAGAACTCATGCCGTAAAACAGCATAAACTGCTCGCCGTTCTCTTCAATGATTTCGCCCTCGCACTCATCATGAGCGGCAAGCATCCCGCCCAGCATGACGAAGTCCGCGCCACCGCCAAAAGCTTTAGCAACATCGCCCGGTACGGAACAGCCACCATCGCTGACGATCTGTCCGCCCAGGCCGTGTGCGGCATCGGCGCACTCAATAACGGCGGAAAGCTGCGGATAACCGACGCCGGTTTTTACCCGCGTAGTGCAGACTGAACCCGGCCCGATGCCAACCTTTACAATATCGGCACCGGAAAGGATAAGTTCTTCCACCATTTCACCGGTTACCACATTTCCGGCACAGATCGTTTTGCCAGGGCAGGCTTCTCGCGCCCGTTTAAGAAACGTAACAAAATGCTCTGAATAACCATTGGCAACATCAATACAGATGAAGTTCAAATGAGGTGAAAGTGCGAGAATTTTCTGCAGTTTATTGAAGTCTTCAGCAGAGGTACCGGTTGAAACCATGACATGTTGCAGCACAGACTGCGGCACCCGGGCGATAAACTGGCTCCACTGCTCAACGCTGTAATGCTTATGCACCGCGGTGAGAACATCGAAAGAAGCCAGCGCCTCCGCCATGCTGAAGGTACCAACGGTATCCATATTGGCGGCGATAATCGGTACACCTGACCAGGCAATACCCGAATGCTTGAAGGTAAACTGACGTTCCAGTTCCACCTGAGAACGGCTTTGTAGCGTTGAACGCTTAGGCCGAATGAGGACATCTTTGAAGCCTAACTTGATATCTTCTTCAATACGCATAACGATTTTCCTGGTTTATGGCGTTGATTCAGAAATGTCCCCTTTCCGGGGAGATCTCCGATCACAGGCTGAATGCCAGTTCCAGTGACGTTATCATACGCGCTAAAAACGCGTCGACAAGACTGCGAAACATGAAATATTTACGCTACAATCCGATAAATTTACCTGTAAATATCTCTTGTGATCTGTGCCTCATATTTGCCGTCTTCCGCATTGTAAAAGCCCGGTGACGTTGCAGATGTACCGTTGCAAGGGAGCGAGAATCAAGCTATGCCTTACACCGTAGCGCTGACCGGCGGGATCGGCAGCGGGAAAAGTACCGTGGCCAATGCCTTTGCGCAGCTGGGCATTGACGTTATTGATGCCGATATCATTGCCCGTCAGGTGGTCGAGCCCGGTCAACCGGCGCTGTTGGCCTTGCAGGAAAGGTTTGGTGACGATGTTCTGTTGCCAACCGGCGGCCTGAACCGATCGGCGTTACGCCATATCATTTTTAATTCTGGCATAGAGAAAAACTGGGTTAACAATTTGTTACACCCTCTTATCCACGCAGAGACACAACGACAGTTAGCATTAGCACGTTCTGCATGGTGTTTGTGGGTTGTCCCGCTACTGGTAGAAAATGGACTACAACGCCTGGCTGACCGGGTTTTGGTTGTTGATGTGGATCGAGAAACCCAACTGATCCGCACCACGGCTCGCGACAATATCAGTCGTGAACAGGCTGAAAACATTTTGGCCGCCCAGGCTTCACGCGATGAGCGCCTGGCGGTGGCTGATGACATTATTGATAACAGCGCGTCGCCGGAAGAGGTGATAGCGCATGTTGCCGTACTTAACCAGCGCTACATCGCACTGGCTGCGGCAAAAGATCGGGATTAACAGCATGAGCACAACGGTTCTTTTTGAATACCCACTGAATGAAAAAATGCGCACCTGGCTACGCATTGAGTTCTTACTCAAGCAGCTATCCGCAAGCCAGAATATTGTTGACCATCTTGGCGCACTGACTTTTTTTCGCAATGCGGCAGAACTGCTGGACGTTTTTGAACGCGGCGAGTTAAGAACCGAAATTTTAAAAGAACTGGAACGGCAGCAGCAGAAGTTGCGTTCATGGGCTGAACTGCCCGGTGTTGATATCACCTTAGTCAATGCCCTGAGCAGCGACCTCAGAAAGCGCAACGATGCGCTGATGGCTGCACCGCGGATGGGACAGGCTCTACGTGAAGATCGGATGATCGGTCTGGTCCGTCAGCGTTTAAGCATTCCCGGTGGATGCTGTAGTTTTGATCTCCCGACGTTGCACATCTGGCTGCACGTTGAACAATCGGTGCGCGATCGCCAGGTCAGTAAGTGGCTCAGTTCGCTGGAACCGATTCGAGCTGCACTCACCACCATTCTTGACCTGATTCGCCAGGCAGGGATCTTCCGCAATCACACCAGTTTGAATGGGTTCTTTCAGGACAACGCCGAAAGCTCCGATCTGCTGCGTTTACAGTTAAAGCTTGAGGATTCGCTATATCCCCAAGTTTCCGGCCATAAGAGCCGTTATGCCATTCGCTTCCTGCCGCTGGACAGTGAAAATGGTGAAGTCCCTGCCCGTCTCGATTTCGAGCTGGCCTGTTGTTAAGGTTATAAAAAATGAGTGACGTAACGATGGTTGATTGCCCCACCTGCGGTAAACAGGTGATCTGGGATCAACAAAGCACATGGCGCCCTTTCTGCAGCAAGCGCTGTCAGCTGATTGATTTAGGTGAATGGGCTGCTGAAGAGAAATATATCCCCAGCCATAGCGATCGAAACGATAGCGATGACTGGAGTGAGCAGCAAGACGAATTCCGATAACGGCTAGTTTAATGTTATAGCTCGTCGAATATTACCTGGCGTTTTACGCGCTGGCTTTCAGACGAGCAATAACTTCAGCATTAGCCGGTGGAAATTCTTCAGCCACCAGTTCACTTTGAGCCACCCAACGCTGTGGTTGACCTTCCCGTCCATAGGGTTCACCCAGCCATTCTTCCACAATAAAGAAATCGATTGTCACGTGCCGATCGTCAAATTGATGTTCAATTGTCATAAAGGGGAGAAAACTAATCGCGTCAATGCCGACTTCTTCATTCAGCTCACGCTTTAATGCCTGTTCAGCCGTTTCACCAGACTCCAACTTCCCGCCAGCAAACTCCCATTTATTTGCCATATGAGAATCAGCCGAACGCTGAGTCAAAAAAATACGCTGCTGTGCATCACGTATAATCCCCACAGCAATGTGCAGATACTTCATAATTATCACTCTGATAGAAAAACCTGTTAAACATTAGCATTTACCCTGGTGCATCCGCAACACTCTTCTCATGATTTCAGTGTATGTTCCCTGTAGAGAATTCAGTCAAAGCCAGTAAGCCCCGACTTCATTAAAAGATGAACAAAAAGCATATAAAAATGTATTAAACCACCATGGAAAAATGAAAGTCATTATGAAAAAAGATAAAAAAAACCAATAATATTCTTTTTAATTTATTATTAAACAACATCAGGAAATCACAATCAATCATTTTAAAAACAATAAGATAAACACATTAATTTATTATTAATCACGTCTTAATAAATCCTCCCCCTTGCAAGCAATAACACTTAAAATTAGCATTATCGGCATTGAAAACATCAACGCATAAGGATTACATCATGTTTAGCACTGAAGAATGTATTGAAATACTTAATCACGATACGCTGGAGTTATCTGAAGGTGTAATTGTTAACTGTAATACTAATACTCTAGAGATAGCATCGCGCCAGCTCAGCATCGATTTAAATGAAGCACAAAAACGTTTACTCGTATGTCTGATTAAGAAAGTCTACACCAAGCGGGATATTATCAATATCGTTTGGTACGAAAACCACCAGCGAATTAGTGACAACAATTATCATCAACTGACATTCCAGATCAGAGCTTTGTTACATCGTAATAGCTTACCCGCAAATTTGCTGATTACCGTACCGTATTATGGTTTGAAATTAAATGAGAATCAGTGGAAAACGCTGGCAAAAGCACCTGTTGAAGAATATACATCAGTGAAGCAGGAAGTAAGCGCAATCAATTCAGATTCTGATATGGGTATTGAGAATACGGTAATAAATACACCTAATACACAGCACAACAATGTTGCACTATCAGAGCAGTTAATGCGTTCACCGTATTTTTCACAATCATCAATTACGCAGAATGCTTTTATCCTGTGTATGTTTGTGGCTCTGATCGTATTTATCTAACAACATGAATGTAAAAACGAAGAGAAGCTGCGATCGGGTTTCCATAGCCGCAATAAAGCCGCCATTTATGCTGTACCTGACGGATAAATGGCGATAGCTTCACTCAACCACTGCAGTAACGCAGTAACGCAGTAACGCAGTAACGCAGTAACGCAGTAACGCAGTAACAGGCTTATCGCCCCGGATAAAAGGTAAAAGGAGTTACCTGATGAATAATTCCGCTCTGTTCTTTTTCGCTGCGCTGCTGGGGATCTGCTTTGGCAGTCTGCTCAATGTGGTGGTTTATCGCCTGCCGCACATGATCAAGCATCAGGAGGACGGCTATAATCTGTGGCTGCCACGATCTCATTGTCCGCTATGTGCACATCAGCTTAGCTGCTTTGACACTATCCCTCTTTTTAGCTGGCTGATCCTACGGGGACGTTGCCGCTACTGTTCGCATGCCATATCGTGCCGTTATCCGCTGGTCGAATTAAGCTGCATGCTGTTGTGGGTAATGATGGCCGCACTGTTGCCACCAGGAGGAACGCTGATCGCCTCATGGATACTTGTCTGGCTACTGTTGGCACTGACCCTGATCGATATTGAACATCAGCTGTTGCCCGATTTACTGACGCTTCCGCTGTTATGGCTGGGTATGCTGTTTCAGCTCCTCCACTGCCTGCCGCATATTTCATTACAGCAGAGCGTGATCGGCGCACTGGTCGGCTATCTGGTGCTGTGGCTGCTTGCGTATGGCTATCGCCTGCTGCGGGGGAAAGAGGCGCTGGGACTGGGTGATGCCAAGCTGCTGGCAGCCTTAGGTGCCTGGTTGGGCTGGCAGGCCTTACCGCTGCTGTTACTGCTGGCATCACTCAGCAGCCTTATCTGGCTTTGTGCCAGCCGTCTGATTTACCGGCGCTCGTTATCAGCCCCCTTTCCCTTCGGGCCAGGACTCGCCGCTGCGGGGCTTATTCTGTTTATTTCCAGAAACGTGGCATAAGGATCATTCTCCGACCTTCGCTCCCTCTTTACTTATTCTTTCTTACTTTTCCTTCAGACAAAAAAAGCCGGGTAATCACCCGGCCCTGTTTCAGCGTTTAGCTGGCTGGCAAATTACGCCAGACGGCCGTGACACTGTTTATATTTTTTACCTGAACCACACGGGCAGAGGTCGTTACGGCCCACTTTACGCTCACCGGTCTGCGCAGCGAGTTCCTGAGCGGCTTCAGTTTCATCATCGACATGGCTGAGATGCTGCTGCTGAGCCAGGCGTTCAGCTTCCTGACGGCGCTGTTCTTCCATCTGCTCAACTTCTTCCGGCATACGTACCTGAACCTTGCTCAGCGTGCTGATAACTTCATACTTCAGCGACTCCAGCATCGCGGCAAACATGGCAAAGGATTCACGCTTGTACTCCTGCTTCGGATCCTTCTGCGCATAACCACGCAGATGGATGCCCTGACGCAGGTAGTCCATAGCGGCCAGGTGCTCTTTCCACAGTGAGTCCAGCGTTTGCAGCATCACGCCTTTTTCGAAGTTGCGCATCATTTCAGCGCCAACGACTTCTTCTTTACGCTGATACTGCTCTTTCGCCTGGTCCATAATACGATCGCGCAGCGTTTCTTCATGCAGATCTGGTTCTTTATCCAGCCATTCGCTAATCGGCAGATCGAGGTCGAAATCAGCTTTCAGACGCTCCTGCAGGCCAGGAATATCCCACATCTCTTCCAGCGACTGCGGTGGAATGTAGCTGTCGAGGGTGGCTTTAAAGACATCTTCGCGAATACTGATAATAGTTTCTGACACGTCGGAAACATCCAGCAGTTCGTTACGCTGGGTGTAGATAGCACGGCGCTGGTCGTTAGCTACGTCATCATATTCAAGCAGCTGCTTACGAATATCGAAGTTGCGGCTTTCCACTTTGCGCTGCGCGTTGGCAATCGCTTTGGTCACCCATGGGTGCTCAATCGCTTCGCCCGGCTTCATCCCCAGTTTACGCATCATATTGGAAACGCGGTCAGAGGCGAAAATACGCATCAGAGCATCTTCCATCGACAGATAGAAACGGGATGAACCATTATCACCCTGACGACCAGAACGACCGCGCAGCTGGTTATCAATACGGCGAGATTCATGGCGCTCGGTACCGATAATATGCAAACCACCGGAAGCCAGTACCGCATCATGACGGATCTGCCAGGCACTCTTAATCGCGTCGATCTGTTCCTGAGTTGGCTCCACGAGCTCGGCAACTTCGGCCTGCCAGCTGCCGCCCAGCACAATGTCTGTACCACGACCGGCCATGTTGGTGGCGATAGTTACCGCACCCGGTTGACCGGCCTGCGCTACGATATCCGCTTCACGGGCGTGGAACTTGGCGTTCAGAACTTCGTGTTTGATGCCCGCACGGGTCAGCTCGTTGGAAACCACTTCTGATTTTTCAATCGAGATAGTACCGACCAGCACCGGCTGACCATTAGCGGTACGTTCGCGGATGTCCTCAATGATCGCATCAATTTTCTCTTTCTCGGTCATGTAGACCAGGTCAGGAAGATCTTTACGCACCATTGGACGGTTGGTTGGTACAACAATGGTATCCAGCTTGTAGATCGAGCTGAATTCAAACGCTTCGGTATCCGCAGTACCGGTCATACCGGCCAGCTTGTTATAAAGGCGGAAGTAGTTCTGGAAAGTGATCGAAGCCAGCGTCTGGTTTTCGTTCTGAATATCCACGCCTTCTTTGGCTTCTACCGCCTGATGCAGGCCGTCAGACCAGCGACGCCCCTGCATGGTACGGCCGGTGTGTTCATCAACGATGATCACCTCACCGTCTTTTACGATGTAGTCAACGTCGCGGGTGAACAGCACATGGGCACGCAGCGCAGCGGTCACATGGTGCATCATCATAATGTTGCCCGGTGAGTAAAGGGACTCGCCTTCTTCCATAATGCCTTCGCTGACCATCAGCCCTTCAATCGTCACCAGCCCACGCTCGGTCAGGTGAACCTGACGCGCTTTTTCATCAACAGAGAAATGACCTTCGCCCTGGAATGAGTCGGAGTCTTCTTTCTCCTGACGGATCAGGTGAGGAATGATTTTGTTAACCTTGATGTACAGTTCTGAGCTGTCTTCCGCAGGACCGGAGATAATCAGCGGTGTACGCGCTTCATCGATCAGGATTGAGTCCACCTCATCCACCAGCGCATAGTTCAACTTACGCTGTACGCGCTCTTCCGGGCTGAACGCCATGTTGTCACGCAGGTAGTCAAAACCGTATTCGTTGTTGGTACCGTAGGTGATATCCGCAGCATAGGCGGCACGCTTGGCTGGTGCAGGCATACCCGGCAGGTTGATACCGATACTCAGCCCAAGGAATTCGAACAGCCCACGGTTGTTTTCGGCGTCACGCTGAGCCAGGTAGTCGTTGACGGTTACCACGTGAACCCCTTTGCCGCTCAGGGCATTGAGGTAGGCCGGCAGGGTTGCCGTCAGGGTTTTACCCTCACCGGTACGCATCTCGGCGATGCAGCGATCGTTCAGTACCATACCGCCCAGCAGCTGGACGTCGAAGTGGCGCATACCGAACACGCGACGGCTGGCTTCACGTACGGTAGCGAAGGCTTCCGGGATCAGGTTTTCCAGCACTTCACCTTTTTCCAGGCGGGCACGGAACTCGCCGGTTTTCGCTTTCAGCTCTTCATCGGTTAGCTTCTGGAAATCCGGTTCCATTTTACCAATCTGCTCAACGACTTTGCGCATGCGACGCAGGGTGCGGTCATTGCTGCTACCAAAAACTTTAGTCAGTAATTTTGTAAACATAATAAGTAATTTCTCTCAGCCACGGCTTTTTGCCGCGGTCATACTGTTTGATTATTAACGATTTTTATATGAATTTAGCTGAGAAGAGAGGGTCCGGCACGAATACCGCGAACCTGGGCCAGCCACAGGCCGATATGATGAGACGGAAGAACAGCCACTTCACGCGGATCGGTACGGCGAATAATGACCGGAGGCCGGGCCTCATGTGTCAGTAGCGCGTTAAGTGTATCCAGCAGAGCCAGCTTTTGCGCCTGCAACGGCTGAGCTTCTTCAGCAGCCGGAACGACAGAAGGCGTAAGGGCAAACGACAGGTGGCGGATGACCGTACGAATCGCATGTTGATGCCAGTAGTCTACGCTAAATGAAGGGCGGCGAACGCTTTCCTGTAACAGCGCCAGGCTGTCAAAACGCGCAGCGCTGCCGATATTCAGGCTTCTGGAAGAGGTTTCTGCTAAGGTAGTGCGGTCATGCGCTGACGCCTGAGGCAGGCCGAGACTCGCCGCGACCATCCCCAACAGGAGATGCGGCCAGAAATAGCGTCTGCCAAATTGTCGCCAACGATTTAGAATACCGATCACTGTGTTCCGCCGGAGCTAACTATGCGTGATAGTCGCCCACAATCAATTGAAAGTTATTTCGACCAGGCCCAGGATAAAAGCATGCTGCAAAATATTCAGCAGCGCGCGATTGCCCTGAATAAGCTGAATCGCGCAGTGCAGGGAGTTATTCCCGCTCAGCTGCATCCCTGGTGCCGTGTGGCTAATTTTCGCCAGGGAATTCTGGTGATCGAAACGGCTAACGCCAGCTGGTTGATGCGTTTACGCTATGAGCAATCCAGCCTGCTGTCAGCATTACGTGCCCAAATATTACCATCATTGACGTCGATCGACATCAGGATTAATCCTTCCCTCGCGGCAAAAGGACATGAATCCGTTCAAGAAAGCAGCATTCAGGCGCAGAAAGCAGAAAAACCGCCAGTGAGGCAGTTGAGTGAACATAGTGCGGAGATTTTACGCAGTGTCGCGAGCCAAAGCCCGGAAAAACTTAAAAAGATATTAGAACGACTGGCCTCGCTGGCCGGAGAGAGTACCAGCTCAACCAGTCGTTAGAGTGGTTATGGCTTACGCCAGAACCAGATTTGGTGCTTTGAATGTCACCGGGAGTTCAGCTTCGTGTTCAAACGTTGCCCATTCCCACGCTTCTTGCTTAGCCAGAACCGCCTGCAGTAACTTGTTGTTCAATGCATGACCCGATTTGAATGCGGTAAACGCACCAATAATGTTATGGCCACACATGTACAGGTCACCGATCGCGTCGAGCATTTTGTGACGTACGAATTCGTCTTCGAAGCGTAAACCGTCTTCGTTCAATACGCGGTAGTCATCCACCACGATTGCACAGTCAAAACTGCCGCCCAGGCACAGGCCACGAGACTGCAGCGCTTCGATATCACGCATAAAACCGAAAGTACGAGCACGGCTGATCTGACGCGCAAAGGCTTCAGCAGAGAAGTCCATGCGGTAGCGCTGAGAGCTGGAGTCGATTGCCGGATGGTTAAAATCAATGGTGAAATCCAAAGAGAAACCATTATGCGGCGAAAGCTCGGCCCATTTGTCGCCGTCTTCAACCCGGACAGGCTGTTTGATGCGGACAAATTTCTTCGCGCTATTCAGTTCTTCAATACCGGCATCCATCAGCAGATAGATAAAGGGTGCGGCGCTACCGTCCATAATAGGAATTTCAGGCGCGTTAACTTCCACCACAATATTATCGATGCCGAGGCCGGCAAGGGCAGCGTTCAGATGTTCGACTGTCGAAATACGCACGTCATGCTCATTCACCAGGCAAGTACAGAGCATGGTATCACGCACGGATTTTGCATCAGCCGGAAAATCTACCGGTGGATTCAAGTCAGTGCGGCGATAGATGACCCCGGTATTAGCCGGCGCAGGGCGTAACGTCAGCGTGACTTTTTTGCCGGTGTGTAAACCGACGCCAGTCGTCTGAACAATACGTTTTAATGTCCGTTGTTTGATCATCGCATTATCTCGCAAAAAAATCCTATCCGATCGCCAGTTTACTGCACTGGCGGGCGAATAGTTTAACACAAAGAGTGAATTTTCCCACTTTTTAGGTAAATTCTTAATCCGCCTGCTTACGCAGGAAGGCCGGAATATCCAGGTAATCTGGCTCTTTGTTGGTCTGAGGACTTTGATCGTTAACCACTTTTGCAGCAGGTTTCTGTTCCTGCGGCAGCGGTGACATACCGTGCTGCTGGTAACGATGGTCCATTACAGGCTGAGAAGACTGCTTGTTAGTCACCAGCGTGATTTCTGGACGTTTGTCCATGCCGATACCGGTTGCCACCACGGTGACGCGCAGTTCGTCGTTCATTTCCGGATCCAGTGATGTACCGATAACTACGGTAGCATTGTCGGATGCGAAGGCACGGATGGTGTTACCCACGGTTTCGAATTCGTCGAGACGCAGATCGAAGCCAGCGGTAATGTTAACCAACACGCCGCGTGCACCAGACAAGTCGATATCTTCCAGCAGCGGGCTGGAGATCGCCATTTCTGCTGCTTCTTCCGCACGATCTTCACCGCAAGCCACGCCGGAACCCATCATCGCATAGCCCATTTCGGACATCACGGTACGCACGTCAGCAAAGTCAACGTTCATCAGACCCGGTCGGGTGATCAGTTCCGCAATACCCTGCACGGCGCCTTTCAGTACGTCGTTAGCCGCACCAAATGCATCAAGCAGGGAAATTCCGCGGCCCAGAACTTTCAGCAGCTTGTCGTTCGGGATAGTGATCAGTGAATCGACGTGCTTAGACAGCTCGGCAATACCCTGCTCGGCAAACGCCATGCGTTTTTTGCCTTCGAAATTAAATGGCTTGGTCACCACGGCAACGGTCAGGATGCCCAGCTCTTTCGCCACTTCGGCAACAACAGGCGCAGCACCTGTTCCGGTACCACCGCCCATACCGGCAGCGATAAACACCATGTCCGCACCATCCAGTGCCTGACGCAGTGCTTCACGATCTTCTTCGGCAGAGTTACGGCCGACTTCCGGGTTTGCACCCGCGCCCAGACCTTTGGTAATTCCGTTACCAATCTGGATTGTCTGGCCGACTGCGGTTTTGCGCAGGGCCTGAGCATCTGTATTTACCGCGAAGAACTCAACGCCTTCGATACGTTCACGCACCATATGCTCTACGGCATTACCACCGCCGCCGCCGACGCCGATGACTTTAATCACCGCGTCATTGGTTAATTCCATAGGTTCAAACATAATTTCTCTCCGTTTATGTGCCTGTTCGCCTGGAGATCACTAATACTAATAAGACTAGCATGATCTCTATGGTAAAAATTAAAACTCTTTTCTCAGCCAGCTGTTGATTCTCTTGAACCAGTTACCCACTGAGGCTCTTTTTTCTACTTCTGCTTCACCGCTGAGGTGAGATTCTTTTCCGTAGTGCAGTAAGCCAACCGCCGTTGAGTAGTAAGGCTCCTGCGCGTAATCCGTTAATCCTGTGATGTTTAGCGGCTGTCCGATACGCACCTGCGTGTGGAAAACACGCTGGGCGCAAGCCGCCAATCCTTCAATCTGCGCCGCGCCGCCGGTCAGAACGATACCGGCCGCGAGGTGATGTTTAACGCCCTGCTGGCGAAGCTGTTCCTGCAATTGCAGGATCTCGTCGTTGACGAGATTCAGCAGCTCGGTGTAACGCGGCTCGATAACCTCAGCCAGCGTCTGACGCTGCAGGCTGCGCGGTGGTCGGCCACCCACGCTCGGCACTTCAACGTTTTCATCTTTGCCAACGATAGAACCAAGCGCACAACCGTGACGGACTTTAATCGCCTCGGCATCCGTTGGCGGCGTACCAAAAGCATAAGCGATATCGCTGGTTACCACGTTACCCGCATAAGGAATAACTTTGGTGTGACGCAGCGCGCCGCCGGTATAAACCGCGATGTCCATCGTGCCACCGCCGACATCCACCACGCAGACGCCCAGTTCACGTTCGTCTTCGGTCAACACAGCAAAACTTGAGGCCAGCCCGGCAAAAATCAGCTGATCTACTTTCAGGCCACAGCGTTCTACCGCTTTGACGATGTTCTTCGCCATATCGTTGTGGCAGGTGATCAGATGCACTTTTGCCTGCATGCGCACGCCGGATAATCCAACCGGGTTTTTGATCCCTTCCTGATAGTCGATCGCGTATTCTTGCGGAATAACATGGAGGATGCGGTGTTCATCACGAACACGGACGGATTTCGCAGTGTGAACCACGTTTTCCACATCTTCCTGGGTTACTTCCTCTTCTGAAATAGGAACCATCCCTATTTCGTTCTGGCAGCTGATATGTTTGCCCGACAGCGCCAGATAAACCGAAGAAATCTGACAATCTGCCATTAGCTCAGCCTGGTCGATAGCGCGCTGAACGCACTTCACTACCGATTCCAGGTCGTTAACGCCACCTTTATCCATGCCGCGAGACGGGCAGCTGCCCACCCCGATAATATTGACCATGCCATCGGGCAGGACTTCTCCTACCAGGGCGGCAACCTTCGCGGTGCCTATCTCGAGTCCAACTACCAGTTTTCTGTCCGTCGACTTGATCATTGTTGTTTAGCCTGTACCTGATTCTGTTGCTGATGACTTTCAGCGCTAGTAATGAGTTCGGGTGTCCATCCTACTGCCGCGCCAGAGTCATAACGCAGGTCCACGTAGCTGATACGCTTGTTTTCCGCCTGGCCCTGCTGTTGCAGAGTCGGGTAGAGATCGATAAAGCGTTTTAACCGCTTCATATCTTCGCTACGCCCCAGCTCCAGGCGGGTATCATCATCTAACACCAGCTGCCATGATCGACGTGCGGTCATTGACGCAGCCTTTAACTTAAACTTGCTCGCCGCCAGTACATCCCGCATCTGGTGGTAGCCGGTCAACACTTCCGTTTCGCTCCCTTCCGGGCCATACAGCAGCGGTAACACTTCTTTATCCTGATGGCTGGCCGGAACGCTGAACGATTTCCCGTCGGCATCAACCATGTGCACATCATTCCACCGTGCAACCGGAACATACTCAACCAGATGAATCTTTAATTCGTCCGGCCACTGCTTGCGCACGCTCACCTGTTGTATCCACGGCAAACGTTCGATCTGCTGCTGGATGATGTCCACGTCCTGCGACATAAAGGTGCCGGGTTCGCCAAGCGATAAAATCGCCTGACGAATATCATCGTTCCTGGTGTAGTGGGTTTGCCCCGTTACTACCAGCTTCGATAACGGCAGTCTTGATGCATCGTTCATCCACTTCAATACGACAAAACCGCCGGCCAGCATGGTGCCGATAACCATCAGCAAAAACAGTATCCCGGCCAGGCGTGAGCCATTGCTACGCCCGGTTCGCGCTTTCTCCTGCGCTTCGCGGTTTCGAACGTTTAACGCCGCCTGAGACATATCAGTCGGCCAGTTCCAGAATACGTACTACCAGCTGTGAGAAGCTCAGGCCCGCCTGCTTAGCCGCCATCGGTACCAGACTGTGGCTGGTCATCCCTGGCGAGGTGTTCACCTCAAGCAGGTAAAAACGACCGTCACCGCCCATCATCACGTCAACACGGCCCCAGCCGCTGCATCCCAGCGCGCGCCATGCGGCGATCACCAGTTGGCTCAGCTCTGCTTCCTGCTCATCGTTTAACCCTGACGGGCAGAAATATTGCGTATCATCAGAAATGTACTTCGCCTGATAATCATAAAATTCGCTGGCTGCCTGAATTCGAATAGATGGCATAATCTGGTCGCCGATCACCGCAACGGTGTATTCCGGACCGCTGAGGAAGGCTTCAACCAGCACTTCGTCATCGTGGCGGAAAGCTTCCACCAGCGCTGCATGCAGCTGAGAAGCATGGTTCACGCGGGAAATCCCCACGCTGGAACCTTCACGGCTTGGCTTCACAAACAGCGGCATACCGAGGGCAGCGATGCTGTCAGCGACCTCACCGTCGATACCGGCATCCATCTGCTTGCGGGTTAACGCCACATACGGCGAAACCGGCAGCCCACAGCCCTGCCAGAGGAACTTACTGCGCAGCTTGTCCATGGTAATCGCTGATGCCATCACGCCACTGCCGGTGTAAGGAATATTCAGGAACTCCAGAACCCCTTGCAGCGTGCCGTCTTCGCCACCGCGACCGTGTAGAGCAATAAAGGCTTTGGTGAAGCCCTGTTCTTTCAGGCTCAGTACAGGAACATCGCGAATATCTACCGGATGTGCATCCACGCCCGCTTCTTGCAGTCCGGCCAGCACGGCCGCACCTGATAACAGAGATACGTCACGCTCTGCGGACGTTCCACCCAGCAATACCGCTACTTTATCAGCCATGATATTCCTCTTCTTTCGTCTGCGGTTGTAACTTCAGCTCTGCCAGTTTGCGGGCAATACGCCCAACGTTTCCTGCGCCCTGCACCAGAATCAAATCATTGCCGGAAAGCTTCGGCAGCAGAGTTTCCAGTACGGCGTCATGATCGGAAACCAGAATCGGGTCTACTTTGCCGCGGCCGCGAATCGTGCGGCACAGTGACCGGCTATCGGCCCCGGGAATGGCGGTTTCACCGGCAGAATAGACGTCCAGCATCAGCAATACATCGACCTGCGACAGCACGTTAGCGAAATCGTCATACAGATCGCGAGTACGCGTGTAGCGATGCGGCTGGAAAATCATCACCAGGTTTTTGTCCGGCCAGCCCGCGCGTGCGGCCTTAATCGTAACGTCAACTTCGGTCGGATGATGTCCATAGTCATCAACCAGCATCGCCGTACCCGCCTGACCATTGGCTTCTGCCAGCGGGTATTCGCCGAGGAAGTCAAAGCGACGTCCGGTGCCCTGGAAGCTTTCCAGCGCGCTGAGAATATCTTCATCCTCAATGCCTTCTTCTGTGGCAACCGCCACGGCAGCAGCGGCATTCAGCGCGTTATGGCGGCCCGGCGCGTTCAGCGTGACGTGCATGAGCGGCTTATCGTGGCGAACCAGCGTGAAAATGCCCTGTGCGCCACGCTGTTCGTAATTTTCAACCCGCACATCAGCATCATCGCTGAAGCCATAGGTAGTGATCTGACGCCCGACGCGCGGCAGTAGATCGCGAATTACGGCGTCATCGATACACAGCACCGCACGGCCGTAAAACGGCAGGTTGTGCAGGAAGTTGATAAACGTCTGCTTTAGGTTCTCAAAGTCGCCCTGGTACGTATCCATATGATCGGCTTCGATATTGGTAACAATCGCCACCATCGGCTGCAGATGGAGGAATGACGCATCACTCTCATCCGCTTCAGCGATCAGGTAACGGCTGCTGCCCAGACGAGCATGGGTGCCCGCGGCTTTAACCAACCCACCGTTTACGAATGTCGGGTCCAGTCCGCCTTCGGCATAAATGCTGGAAACCATCGCCGTCGTAGTGGTTTTCCCGTGAGTTCCGGCGATTGCAATGCCGTGACGGAAACGCATCAGTTCGGCCAGCATCTCTGCGCGGCGGATCACCGGGATACGTGCTTCACGGGCAGCCACCACTTCCGGGTTATCCTGTGCCACCGCAGTCGACACCACCACCACGCTGGCGTCGCTAACGTTTTCCGGGCGGTGGTTGAAATAGATCGTTGCGCCCAGCGTGCTCAGATGCTGGGTCACCGCATTCGGTGCCAGGTCGGAGCCGCTGATTTCATAACCTTCATTCGCCAACACTTCGGCAATACCGCCCATGCCGGCACCACCGATGCCAACAAAATGGATGTGCCGGACGCGACGCATCTCGGGCACGATAGAACGCAGTTTTGCCAGTTGTTGTGTATTCATCTCTTCTTTGCCACACCTGTGTTTCTTTGAGTCGGGTAATCCCGACTCTGCAAATAGTGTTTACAGCGCCGCTTTGCTGACTTCAGCAGCGACGCGCTCTGTAGCATCCGGGATGGCAACGGCGCGGGCCTTTTCGGCCATCTGCAGCAGCGTTGCGCGATCCCAGCCTGCCAGCGTTGAGGCAACCGTTTCAGCGGTAAACTGCGGCTGCTCATAAATTTTTGCGGCACCGGCCTGCTCAAGCGGTAGCGCGTTCCAGTACTGCTGGCGATCTTTATGCTGGAACGGAACGAAAATCGCCGGTAATCCTGCCGCCGCGACTTCGCTGACGGTTAACGCACCGGAGCGACATACCACAACGTCCGCCCAGGCATAGGCTGCGGCCATGTCATCAATAAATTCGGTGACTTTATGCTGGGTCTGCCCCACCTGTGCATAAGCCTGATTAACGCTGTCCAGCGCGCCCTTCCCGACCTGATGCCACAATGTAATGCTGTCGCCCAGGATCGCAGCCACCTGTGGCAGAGTCTGATTCAGTACGCGCGCACCCTGACTGCCGCCGATCACCAGTACTCGCACCGGGCCATCGCGACCGGTCAGACGTTCTGCCGGTAACGGCAGCGCCAGCACGTCGGTACGCACCGGGTTACCGACAACTTCCGCATTCGGAAACGCCCCCGGGAACGCCTGCATCACTTTTTTGGCAATTTTTGCCAGCCACTTGTTGGTCAGCCCGGCAATACCATTTTGCTCATGCAACACGATCGGAATACCGCAGCTCCATGCCGCCAGACCGCCAGGACCGGAAACATAACCGCCCATTCCCAGCACCACATCCGGCTGCCAGCTTTTCATTATCGCCCGCGCCTGGCGCCAGGCGTTAAAGATCCGAAGCGGAGCAGCCAGCTGCGCCTTGATACCTTTACCGCGCAGTCCGCTAATGCGGATAAACTCGATGTCGATTCCGTGTTTTGGCACCAGGTCCGCTTCCATTCGATCTGCGGTTCCCAGCCAGCGCACCTGCCAGCCCTGTGCCATCAGATGGTGCGCAACTGCCAGCCCGGGGAAAACGTGCCCCCCGGTTCCACCGGCCATCACCATCAGTCGCTTTCCACTCATCGACTAACCTCGCGTAAACGCCTGGGCTTTTGCCAGACGCGTTTCATAATCAATACGTAACAACAACACGATGGCGGTCGACATAATAATCAGACTCGATCCACCGTAACTGATCAGCGGCAGCGTCAGGCCTTTGGTCGGTAACATACCCGCCGCAGCGCCAACGTTAACCAGAGCCTGGAAGCTGAACCAGACGCCGATTGAACACGCCAGAAAGCCCGCAAATCGCTGATCGATCTCTAACGCCTTGCGCCCGATGGACATCGCGCGAAAAGCGACGAAGAATACCATTAACAACGCGAAAACCACACCGATATAACCCAGTTCTTCCCCAATAATCGAGAAGATAAAATCGGTATGCGCCTCGGGTAAATATTCCAGTTTTTGCACCGAGTTCCCAAGACCCTGGCCCCAGAATTCTCCGCGACCAAAAGCCATCAACGACTGGGTTAACTGGTAGCCGCTACCAAACGGATCTTCCCACGGGTTCCAGAACGATGTGACGCGTCGCATACGATACGGTTCCGCTACAATCAGCAGGCAAACGGCAAAAATCCCGGAGCCGATGATCGCCAGGAACTGCCATAACTTCGCTCCCGCAAGGAACAGCATCGCCAACGTAGTAACAAAGAGCACCACCACGGTTCCCAGGTCAGGCTGCGCCAGCAGCAGCACGGCCAGCACCACCATCACGCCCATTGGCTTACAGAAGCCCCAGAAGTTATGGCGAACCTCTTCAACTTTGCGCACCAGATAGCTGGCCAGATAGCAAAACAGGGACAGCTTTGACAGCTCCGCAGGCTGAATACGCAGCGGCCCGAGGGCAATCCAGCGCGATGCACCGTTCACCGAGCTTCCCACCACCAGTACCACCAACAGCATAAAAATCGTCACCATCAGCATGATATTGCTGTAGCGCTGCCAGAAGGCCATTGGCACCCGTAGCGTGACCAGCGACATGCCGAACGCCAGTGCAATATAGAACGCATCACGCTTGGCGAAATAAAACGGATCGTCTGAGAGGCGCTGCCCCACCGGCATGGATGCTGACGTCACCATCACAAAGCCGATAATCGCCAGGCCAAAGGTCAGCCACAGCAGCGTTCGGTCGTACAGCACCATTGAGTTGGTATCGCTTTCGCGCGATCCCATCACCCAGCCCTTCAGGCGATCGGAAATGCCACCAGCAAGGCTCAGACCGGGTAATCGCATCAGCCCATCTCCTGTGCCAGCTGGGCAAACAGGTCGCCGCGCTGCTCAAAGTTTTTGAACTGATCGAGGCTGGCACAGGCGGGTGACAGCAGCACCATATCGCCCGATTTCACCTGAGCGGCAATCTGCGCCATCGCTTCAGCCATCGTGTTTGTTTGTACGGAAATTTCAGGCCGCAGCGCCGCCAGCTCAGCACCATCACGACCAAAGCAGTAAACGCGAATGTTATCGCCCTGCAGGAACCGGGTCAGCGAACTGAAATCGGCGGACTTGCCGTCCCCGCCCAGCAGCAGCCAGAGCGTGCCAGCAACCTGTAAACCATTCAGCGCCGCCTCGGTACTGCCGACGTTGGTGGCTTTAGAGTCGTTAATCCAGCGCACACCGTTATTTTCACGCACCAGCTGGAAGCGATGCGCCAGCCCGGCAAAGGTCGTCAGTGCTTTCAGGCTGGTCGCACGCGGCAGGCCAGCGGCATCCGCCAGCGCCAGCGCGGCCAGCGCATTGGTGTAGTTATGCTGGCCCGTCAGGTTCATTTCCGCAGTATTCAGCACCTTCTCACCTTTAACCCGCAGCCAGGTACTGCCCTGCTGGCGATTAAGATGGTAGTCACCAACGTCCACGCCGAAGCTGACACAGCGCTGGTCTGCACCGCGTACCGGCATGGTCATAGCGTCATCCGCGTTGACCACGCATACCGCAGCGTTTTCATAAATTCGTAACTTAGCCGCACGATACTGCTGCATGCCGAGCGGGTAGCGGTCCATATGATCTTCAGTCACGTTGAGGATCGTTGCCGCCGCCGCGTGCAGACTGCTTGTGGTTTCCAACTGGAAGCTGGAAAGCTCCAGTACGTACAGCTGCGCCGGTTTATCCAGCAGCATCAGCGCCGGCAGGCCGATATTGCCGCCAACACCCACCTGCCAGCCTGCGGCCTCGGCCATTTCGCCGACCAGCGTGGTGACGGTGCTTTTACCGTTAGAGCCGGTAATGGCGACAATCGGTGCCTGAGCCTCGCGGCAGAACAGTTCGATATCACCGACAATTTCAACGCCCGCTTCCGCTGCATCCATCAGCGCAGGATGCGCCAGCGCCATTCCCGGGCTGGCGACTATCAGGTCAGCGTCCAGAAGCCAGCTGTCGTTCAGCGACCCCAGCCAGCATTCAACCGCCGCCGGGAGTTTTTCCAGCCCAGGCGGAACGACACGGGTATCCATCACGCGCGGCGTCACGCCACGCGCTAAAAAGAAATCAACACAGGAAAGGCCGGTCAGGCCCAGCCCGATGATGACAACTTTTTTACCCTGATAGTCAGCCATGATTAACGTACCTTCAGCGTTGCCAGGCCAATCAGCACCAGCATCAGTGAAATAATCCAGAAGCGCACAATCACGCGCGGCTCCGGCCAGCCCTTCAGTTCGTAATGGTGATGAATCGGTGCCATACGGAAAATACGCTGGCCGCGTAATTTAAACGAGCCGACCTGAAGGATAACGGACAGGGTTTCAACCACGAACACGCCGCCCATAATCACCAGCAGGAATTCCTGACGCAGCAGCACGGCGATAGTCCCAAGCGCACCGCCGAGGGCCAGCGAGCCGACATCGCCCATAAAGACCTGAGCCGGGTAAGTGTTAAACCACAGGAATCCAAGCCCGGCACCGACAATAGCGGTACAGACAATCACCAGCTCACCGGCATGGCGCAGATAAGGAATATGCAGATACTCAGCAAATTTCACGTTACCGGTGGCCCAGGCAACTAAGGCAAAGCCTGCGGCAACAAACACCGTTGGCATAATGGCCAGGCCATCCAGGCCATCGGTCAGGTTAACGGCGTTACTGGTGCCGACAATCACAAAGTAGGTCAGCAGCAGATAGAGCAGACCCAGCTGCGGCATCACGTCTTTAAAGAACGGCACAACCAGTTGAGTGGCGGGCGTGTCTTTGCCGATCGCGTACATGGCAAAGGCAACTCCCAGAGCAATCACTGACTGCCAGAAGTATTTCCAGCGAGCGATCAGCCCCTTGGTATCTTTACGTACCACCTTACGGTAATCATCCACAAAGCCGACGATGCCGTAACCCACCAGCACAAACAGCACGCACCAGACGTAAGGGTTAGAAGGATACGCCCACAGCAGAACGGAAATGGTGATCGAGGTCAGGATCATAATCCCGCCCATGGTCGGCGTGCCGCGCTTGCTGAAGTGCGACTCCGGGCCATCATTACGCACGACCTGACCAAATGACATTTCCTGCAGGCGGGCAATCATACGCGGCCCCATCCACAGCGAGATAAACAGTGCGGTCAGCAGGCTGACAATGGCGCGAAACGTCAGATAGGAAAAGACGTTAAAGCCAGAATATAAAGAGACCAAATGCTCGGCCAGCCAGACTAACATGCGCCTTTCTCCTGTAAGGTACGTACGATCTGCTCCATTGCAGAACTACGCGATCCTTTGACTAATACGGTTATCTTTTGATGTTCAGAAAGCAGCGCCAGCGCGCGAGCGCTAAGTAATGCCTTATCACTGAAATGCTCCCCAACGCCGCTGGCATCACTGATGTCATGGCTGAGGCTGCCTGTACTTAAAACTTTATCAATCCCGGCCAGGCGAATCGCTTCACCGACCTGACGATGGCATTCGGCGGCTTCCGCCCCCAACTCACCCATGTCACCGACGATCATCACACGGTAGCCAGGCATTTCACCCAGCACCTGTGCGGCCGCCGTCATTGATCCGACGTTGGCGTTGTAACTGTCGTCCAGCAACAGCCGATCGTCATCAAGCACAATCGGGAACAGACGACCCGGAACGGCCTGCAGCGAACTCAATCCCTGACGAATGGCACTGAGCGGCGCGCCTACCGACAAGGCCAGCGCAGCGGCGGCCAGCGCGTTGGCAATATTGTGACGGCCCGGCAGCGGCAGGGTGATATCGATCTCTCCCTGCGGCGTATGCAGCACGAAGAGCGTTCCGCGAGTGCTGAAACTCACCTTGCTGGCATAAAAATCGCTGTCGGCCTGCTGCTCCGGCGAAAAACGCCAGACGGTTTTGCCCTGAAGCGACGGCTGCCAGTGCGGCCAGTCATTGCTGTCGCTGTTGATAATGGCGGTGCCGTGCAGCGGCAGCCCGTTGAAGATTTCGCCTTTAGCTTTTGCTACTCCGGCAAGGGAGCCAAAGCCTTCCAGATGCGCTGCGGCCAGATTATTGACCAGCGCGGCTTCAGGGCGGGTTAATTCGGTGGTGTAGTCGATCTCGCCCTGGTGGTTCGCACCCAGTTCAATCACTGCATACTGATGTTCCGCCGTCAGGCGCAGCAGCGTCAACGGCACGCCGATGTCGTTATTCAGATTGCCCGCGGTGTAGAGCGTTTCGCCGCATTCGCGCAGGATCGCGGCGGTCATCTCTTTAACGGAGGTTTTACCGGAGGAGCCGGTCAGCGCCACCACGCGGGCAGAAGACTGCTGACGCACCCAGCCTGCAATACGGCCAAGCGCAAGGCGGGTATCGGCAACCACGACCTGTGCGATCTCTACTGGTAAGCGCTTACTCACCAACAGTGCTGAAGAACCGGCTTTAACCGCATCCTCGGCGAAGTCATGCGCATCGAAGCGTTCACCCTTCAGCGCAATAAACAGGCAACCGGCGGTAATTTTCCGGGTGTCGGTAGTCACCGCGTCGATGGTGGCATCGTTACCGAACAGCGTTCCTCCGGTGATGTCTGCCAGTTGCTTGAGGCTAAAGGCGATCATGCCACCACCCCCAGCAGCCGCGCGACGGTGACCCGGTCGGAATAATCAAAACGCTGCTGGCCGATGATTTGATAATCTTCGTGGCCTTTACCCGCCACCAGCACGATGTCACCTTCCTGCGCCTGCATCACGGCGTTAGTGACCGCTTGCGCACGACCAAGAACAACGCGAGCACGGCTCGGGTCCAGCAGGCCGGTAAGCACATCGGCCACAATTGCCGCCGGATCTTCACTGCGCGGATTGTCATCGGTGATCACCACCACATCGGCAAACTGCTCGGCGATAGCCCCCATCAAAGGACGCTTGCCTTTGTCACGGTCGCCGCCGCAGCCGAACACGCACCACAGTTTGCCTTTACAATGCAGGCGGGCCGCAGCCAGTGCTTTTTCCAGCGCATCAGGGGTGTGAGCATAATCCACCACCACCGTCGGTTTGCCCGGCGCAGTGAACACTTCCATACGCCCGGTCACCGGCTGTAGCTGGTTTGCGGTTGCGGTCAACGCGGCCAGTGGATAATCCAATGCCAGAAGAGTCGCCAGCGCCACCAGCAGGTTGCTGACGTTAAAGGCTCCCATCAGGCGGCTTTCAAATTCACCGTTGCCCCAACTGGAGGCAAACTTCACGCTCGCGCCGCCGTCGTGATACTGCACCTCGGTCGCTTTTAACCAGCGCCCGTGGCAGTCAGACTGCAAATTATTTTCCATGGTCACGGCAACAGCATCAGGTAGCTGTTGCAGCCAGCGGCGGCCAACTTCATCATCGGCATTAATGATGGCTTCACCCACCTGATGCTCGGAGAAAAGCAGCCATTTTGCTGCTTCGTAGCGGGCCATATCACCGTGATAGTCGAGGTGATCGCGGCTCAGGTTGGTAAATGCCGCTGCGGCAAACGGCAGCGCGGCAACGCGATGCTGCACCAGACCGTGAGAAGAAATTTCCATTGCCGCCAGCGTCGCGCCTTTTTCCAGTAGCGACGCCAGCTGATGCTGAACATCAACCGCTGAGCCGGTGGTATTTTCCGCTGCGGCCAGCTGACCGTAAAGGCCATTACCTACAGTTCCCATCACCGCGCCGGTTTCGCCCAGCAGCTGTGCCCACTGTGCCAACAGCTGTGTCGTGGTGGTTTTTCCGTTGGTTCCGGTCACGCCGATGAGCTTTAACTTTTCACCCGGCTGCTGATAGAAGCGCCCGGCCAGCGCAGACAGGCGCTGGGAAAGCTGCGACAGGTAAATCACCGGCACGCCGTGCATTTCCACAACGCTGCCATCTTCGGCTTCACCATCGGCGTCAGCAATTACCGCCGCAACGCCCTGGGCTATCGCCTGGGGGATAAAACGGCGGCCATCAACCGCATGTCCTTTAATCGCGACAAAGAGATCGCCGGAAGCCGCCACGCGGCTGTCCAGTGTCATTTCATTCAGCGTGCGCGCGGGCAAACCAGTCACCCAGGGTGCCAGTAAGTCGTGCAGATTACGATCGGTCACGCGATCCCTCACTCTTATTAGTTACCATCTCGTTTTTGTCACTGGTCGGTAGCGCATCCGGTTCAACGTTCATGGTGCGCAGTACGCCGCCCATGATGGCGCCAAATACCGGTGCAGAAACCGCACCACCGTAATATTTGCCGGCCTGCGGATCGTTAATCACCACCACCAGCGCAAAACGAGGGTTGCTTGCCGGTGCCACACCGGCGGTATAAGCAATGTATTTATTGACGTATTTGCCGTCCGGACCGACTTTTTTCGCCGTACCGGTTTTAATCGCAATACGGTAGCCTTTAACGGCAGCTTTAACGCCGCCGCCGCCCGGCAGAGCCACGCTCTCCATCATATGCACCACGGTGCGAACGATTTGTTCCGGGAAGACGCGTTGACCCGCCACAGGGGGGTCAACTTTGGTGATCGACAGCGGGCGATACACGCCGTAGCTGCCGATGGTTGCATAGACTCGCGCTAACTGTAACGGCGTTACCATCAGCCCGTAGCCGTAAGAGAAGGTGGCCCTCTCTATGTCAGACCACCGTTGTTTTTGAGGATATAAGCCACTGCTTTCTCCGACCAACCCCAAATTGGTCGCTTTGCCAAAACCAAAGCGCGCGTAAGTATCTACCAGCGCATTGGATGGCATCGCCAACGCAAGGCGAGAAACCCCAACGTTAGACGACTTCTGGAGCACCCCGGTCAGGGTGAGTTCACTGTAACGCGCCACGTCTTTGATTTCGTGGCCGTTAATTCGGTAAGGGATCGTATTCAGTACGCTGTTTTCACGCACCACACCACGCTGCAGCGCGGTCATCACCACCATCGGCTTCACCGTGGAACCCGGTTCGAAGATGTCGGTAATCGCCCTGTTACGCATCACATCTTTGGTGGTGCCGGAAAGGTTATTCGGGTTATATGCCGGGCTGTTGGCCATCGCCAGGACTTCGCCGGTGTTCACATCAACCAGCACCGCAGTACCTGATTCGGCCTTGTTAAACGCCACCGCGTTGTTCAGCTCGCGGTACACCAGCGCCTGCAGACGCTCGTCGATACTCAACGCGAGGTTATGCGCAGCCTGGCTATCTACGGAGGAGATATCTTCAATCACTCGTCCATTGCGGTCTTTACGCACCGTCCGCTCACCGGGCTGGCCAGTCAGCCATTTATCAAAACTTTTTTCAACACCCTCAATGCCCTGGCCATCAATATTGGTAAAACCAATCAAATGGGAAGTCACCTGCCCTGCCGGGTAGTAACGGCGGGACTCTTCGCGCAGATAGATACCAGGAAGCTTGAGTTTTTTGATGTAATCGCCAATCGCTGGATTGACCTGGCGTGCCAGATAGACAAAACGCCCATTGGGATTCGCGTTAACGCGCGTTGCCAATTGATCGAGAGGAATGGATAGTGCATCTGAAAGCGCTTTCCAGCGGCTATCGAGTGTAATACCGCCCTTATCGTGCAGCTCTTTCGGGTCAGCCCAAATGGCATTGACCGGCACGCTAACCGCCAGCGGACGCCCGGCGCGATCGCTGATCATGCCGCGAGACGTGGGGATCGCCTGCACGCGCAGGGAACGCATATCCCCTTCGCGCACCAGCCGGTCCGGATTGATCACCTGCAAATAGGCAACACGCAGCAGCAGTCCGACTAACGCCAGAAAAATACCGCCGCACAGCAACGCAAAACGCCAGCTAACGAAGCTGGCCTTATCTTCCGTGCGTTTCAGTTTCTGCGTTTTGCCTGCGGCTCTCATTGAGTCCGTGTTTCCTTATTGCTGTACCACAATATTTTCTTGAGAAGGATCAACGTGCTGCAGTTGAAGTTTCTCTGTTGCTATCCGCTCCACACGACTGTGATCGCCCAGCGCATTCTCTTCAAGGATCAGGTTGCGCCATTCAATATCCAGCGCGTCACGTTCCAGAACCAGCTGCTCGCGCTGAGCGGTAAGCAGACGCGTTTTGTGTGCGGTCGTCACCACCAGTACCGATGAGACCAGCACCGAAATCAGCAGGATCAGCGGGATCTTACCGTGGCGTAACAGGTCACCACCGATAACGCCGGGTAAACTGTGACGCTCATTGCCGATCATGACGCTGTTCTCTCCGCAATACGCAGTACGGAACTGCGCGCACGTGGGTTTTCAGCGGTCTCCGCCTCACCCGGCATCATTTTGCCCAGCGCTTTCAGCTGACGACCGCCAAGGCTGCTAAGCTGCGCTTCGGTCATTGGCAGGCCGTGTGGCACCTGAGGTCCGCGACTCTGCTCGCGCATAAAACGCTTCACGATACGGTCTTCCAGTGAGTGGAAGCTGATAATCGACAGCCGTCCACCCGGTGCCAGCGCGCTAAGCGCACCTTTTAGCGCCTGTTCAATCTCTTCCAGCTCGCTGTTAACCCATATGCGGATCGCCTGGAAGCTGCGCGTTGCCGGATGCTTGAACTTATCTTTCACCGGCGTTGCGGCATAAATCACATCGGCCAGTTCTTTTGTTCGGGTCATCGGCTCCACGCGATTGCGTTCTACGATCGCCCGAGCGATGCGTTTGGCAAAGCGCTCTTCACCAAAGGTTTTCAACACGAAAGCGATATCGCTCTCGTCGGCCTGCAGCAGCCATTCTGCTGCTGATTGCCCGCGCGTTGGGTCCATACGCATATCCAGCGGTCCATCACGCATAAACGAAAAACCGCGCTCCGCATCATCCAGCTGCGGGGAGGAAACACCCAGATCGAGCAAAATTCCATCGATCTTGCCGCTCAGCCCACGCTCGGCCATGTACTCTGCCAACGCTGAAAAAGGGCCATGAATAATGCTAAAACGCGGATCGGTAATCTCAGCAGCGGCTGCTATAGCTTGCGGATCGCGGTCGATAGCATAAAGACGTCCATGATCGCCTAAGCGGGAGAGGATCAGGCGTGAGTGCCCGCCGCGCCCGAAGGTGCCATCAATATAGATGCCGTCAGATTTAATATTGAGGCCGTTAACCGCCTCATCCAACAGCACCGTGGTGTGATTAAAAGTATCCTGCATAGCTATAACGACAAATCCTGCAACCGCTCAGACAAAGGCTGCTGAGAGGAATGCTCTGCGTCTATATCATCCTTGACTTGTTGATACCAGGTCTGTTCATCCCACAGCTCAAACTTGTTGAACTGCCCAACCAGCATCACTTCTTTAGTCAGGCCCGCGTGTTGACGAAGGGTGTTCGCCAACAACAAGCGACCTGCACTGTCCATCTGGCATTCACTGGCATGCCCCAGTAACAGGCGCTGCACGCGCCGCTCTGCCGGGATCATGCTGGATAAACGAGACAGCTTTTGTTCGATAATTTCCCATTCGGGCAGCGTGTAAAGCAGTAGGCATGGCTGGTGGAGGTCAATGGTACAAACCATTTGCCCCTGAGACTCCTCGATCAGCGTATCGCGATAACGCGTTGGTACGGCAAGCCGACCTTTGCTGTCGAGATTAACTAACGTTGCCCCGCGGAACATGCCAGTCTGCCCCTCCAGTTACCCCAAAACACCACTTTACACCACAAATTCCCACTAAAAGAGTTTACGGAGCGAAGGAAAACATTGTCAAGCCGCAGTCATGGCAGAAAGGCATTATTTCTCAGAGGAATAAAATGCGGAGAAGTTAAAAACAAACCACCTGAAGAGAGCACCGGAGAATAAACTAATGAATAGTGGCAGGAAATTTGCCCGGCCATTTAAATTGCTCAAAAATATACCACTCAGAGATAAAAGGAAATAAGTGCTCAGCTTTGCGACGCGGGCTGCATTTTAGGGTATTTCCGAGGCTTTTCCCAGTACGGTGCAGGCATGGCGCAGCTGACAGCATCGAACGTTCACAGAATTATTATTATTCGCTAGCTTATTTAATCAGCGGTGCAAAATTTTTTGTCTCATTTACTTATATTTACTAAATACCTATAAGATGAATCTCAAATACAAGATAAATTTGCCATCTTATGCTACGCCCTCAGAGAGTAACTCAGAGTAAATGCATGGATATCAAAAAGGCAGCCTTAGCTGCCTTTTTCTCTCTGAATAGTTAGAGCGCTTTACGATTTAAACGCCCGCGACGATAAAGATTACGCCGAATACGCGTCAGGCCGGGTTTCGGTTTACGCGGCTCATCAAGGCTGGCTAATACTAACTCCAGAACGCGTTCCGCAACGTCGCGATGCCGCTGGCCCACGGCCAGTACCGGGCATTCCAGGAAATCGAGCAGTTCGTGGTCACCGAAAGTGGCGATCGCCAGATCCTGCGGTAGCCGTCCTTCCGATTTCAGCGTCACGTCCATTACACCCTGCAGCAGACCGAAAGAGGTGGTGAACAGCGCCTCCGGCATGTCGTGCGTTTCGAGATACTTTTCAAATAGCGCAGCGGCGGCATGGCGCTCAAAGCTGTTGGCATAGACGAAATCGATCTGTCGTTCATCGCCCTTCCACGCATCTCGGAAACCCAGCTCACGCAGGAAGCTAACTGACAGTTCCGGCAGCGCGCCAAGGAACAGCACCGATTTAACCGGCAGCTTGCGCAGTTCAGCAGCCAGCGCCTGGGCATCGTCCTGATCGGCACCGACCACGCTGGTAAAGTGCTCGCGATCCAGCGCACGGTCCAGAGCAATAATCGGTAACGGATCGTTGATCCAGCGCTGATAGAACGGATGCTCCGGCGGCAGCGAGGTTGAAACGATAATCGCATCAACCTGGCGCTGAAGCAGGTGCTCCACACAGCGCATTTCGTTATCCGGCTGATCTTCTGAACAGGCAATCAGCAGCTGGTAGCCGCGCTGACGCGCCTGGCGTTCCAGGTAATTCGCTATTCGGGTATAGCTGGTATTCTCCAAATCAGGAATAACCAGTCCTATTGATCGGGTACGGCCGGCACGAAGCCCCGCCGCTACCGCGTTCGGATGGTAATTATGCTCACGCACCACCGCCATTACCTTCTCGACGGTTTTATCGCTGACACGATACTGCTTTGCTTTGCCATTGATGACATAGCTTGCTGTCGTGCGTGATACACCGGCCAGGCGGGCAATTTCATCCAGTTTCACAATAACCCCACACTTCTGTCGCGTATCTGCGGCCAATAGCCACAGTACATCTATGGATAAGTCGTTTATAACATCTAACCGCAGAATAGTTTAGCGGGCAACAGCTTTTCATCAGCGGCGGGGGCAATTGAGCAAAAAATAAAAAAACCCGGCATTACGCCGGGTTAGCAGACTGTCTGTAAAATCGTCAGCGACGATTAACGCATGATGCGCTCGCCGCGTGCCACGCCAACGATACCTGAACGCGCAACTTCAACAATTTCCGCGACTTCGCGCACGGTGCTGAGGAAAGCGTCGAGCTTATCGCTGGTGCCGGCAAGCTGAACCGTGTAAAGCGAAGGCGTCACATCCACGATCTGACCACGGAATATTTCCGCACTGCGTTTAACTTCTTCGCGGCCGTAACCGGTCGCCTGGATTTTCACCAGCATGATCTCGCGCTCAACAAAAGCGCCCTGACCCAGTTCGCTAACGCGCAGCACATCTACCAGTTTGTGCAGCTGCTTCTCAATCTGCTCCAGCACTTTTTCATCGCCGACGGTTTGAATCGTCATGCGCGACAGCGTTGGATCGTCAGTCGGTGCAACCGTCAGGCTTTCAATGTTGTAGCCGCGTTGGGAAAACAGCCCAACCACGCGGGACAATGCGCCGGATTCGTTTTCCAGCAGAACCGATAATACACGACGCATAATTAAGTCCTCTCCGTTTTGCTCAGCCACATTTCATCCATAGCGCCACCGCGAATATGCATCGGGTAAACGTGTTCGGTGCCATCTACATTCACATCCACAAACACCAGACGCTCATTACGCACCTGCTCCAGCGCCTCGGCCAGCTTCGATTCCAGCTCTTCCGGACGGTTGATAGAGATGCCCACGTGGCCGTAAGCTTCAGCCAGACGAACGAAATCAGGCAGCGATTCCATGTACGACTGGGAGTGGCGGCCAGAATAAATCATATCCTGCCACTGCTTCACCATGCCCAGGAAACGGTTGTTGAGGTTCAGCACCAGCACCGGAATGCCGTACTGCAGGGCGGTAGACAGCTCCTGAATATTCATCTGGATACTGCCGTCACCGGTTACGCACACCACGGTTTCCTGCGGCAGTGCCAGCTTCACGCCCAGCGCGGCAGGCAGACCGAAGCCCATCGTGCCCAGACCGCCGGAGTTGATCCAGCGACGCGGTTTATCAAACTGATAGTAAAGCGCAGCAAACATCTGGTGCTGACCCACGTCAGAGGTAACATAGGCATCACCTTTGGTCAGGCGGCAAATGGTTTCGATAACCGCCTGCGGCTTGATTTTATCGCTGGTGCGATCGAACTCCAGGCACTGGCGCGCGCGCCACTGGTCAACCTGCTGCCACCAGTCGCGCAGACTGTCATAGTTCTGCTGCGCGTCGCTTTGTGCCAGCAGTTCCAGCATCTGCTGCAGAACCAGCTTCGCATCACCGACAATCGGTACATCCGCTGCCACGGTTTTGGAAATTGATGTCGGATCGATATCAATGTGCAGCACGGTGGCATTCGGGCAGTATTTTGCCAGGTTATTAGTCGTACGGTCATCGAAGCGCACGCCAACGGCAAAGATCACGTCGGAATGGTGCATGGTCATGTTGGCTTCGTAAGTGCCGTGCATGCCCAGCATGCCCACGCACTGGCGATGCGTGCCGGGGAAGGCTCCCAGGCCCATCAGCGAGGTGGTAACCGGTACGTTAAGTTTTTCCGCCAGCTGACGCAGCTCATCATGACAGGCGGCGTTAATCACGCCGCCACCGGCATAAATCACCGGCTGCTTCGCCGCTAATAGCGTTTGCAGCGCACGTTTAATCTGGCCTTTATGACCCTGCGTTGTCGGGTTGTAAGAACGCATGCTGACTTCTTCCGGCCAGACATAAGGCAGCTTATTCGCCGGGTTCATCATATCTTTCGGCAGATCGACAACAACCGGGCCAGGACGACCGCTCGCCGCCAGCCAGAAGGCTTTCTTCATGATGGTCGGAATTTCTTCAACGCTTTTCACCATAAAGCTGTGCTTCACAACCGGGCGCGAAATTCCCACCATGTCGCACTCCTGGAAGGCATCGTAGCCAATCAGAGAGGACATCACTTGGCCGGAAAGTACAACCATTGGAATGGAATCCATATAGGCCGTAGCGATACCAGTGATCGCATTAGTCGCGCCAGGGCCGGAGGTCACCAGCACGACACCGACATCGCCGGTTGCGCGCGCATAACCATCCGCCATATGCACTGCGCCCTGCTCGTGGCGGACCAGGATATGGTCAACACCACCAACGGTTTGCAGAGCGTCATAAATATCAAGGACCGCTCCACCGGGGTAGCCGAATACATGTTTTACGCCCTGATCGATTAACGATCGGACCACCATCTCGGCTCCTGACAACATCTCCATCTTTGCCTCCAGGCTTTAAGGTACTGAGTTATCCAACAAGCAGCCTTTCTTTGACTCGCTGAACCCGCTGTCAGATAAGATCAAAACCCGTGTTTTATATGCTCAGAAATTGGAAGTCATTTCCAAAATCCAGGTACAGGGCAGAACCCTGGTCATTTTTTTGGTTTGAGGTTATGCCGATTACCATAACCGTAGAAAACCTGGCAGGCAAACGGCAAACCACACACAGGGTACGGAAAGGGATGATTAAGGCTCTGCCCCGCAGCCTCTGCTATCGACAATAACACTGAACTTAAAGCGTTATAAAAGCTGAATGTACTGCACTTTAGTTAATTATCAGCGCGATCGTTTTGTTATTAAAACTGAGCGGGATAAAAAACATGGAGGGCCACGCTGGCTGTTGGTTTTTTTTAGTTATATCTTCTGAGTTTTAAAGAAAAGATAATATTTTTATCCAAAAAAACCGAAAGCATCACTTCAAACCATCACTACAAAAAAACCAATAAAAAGATTTAAAATCAATCAGTTAAAAATAAAAATAACGCAGCAAATCATCGTTAAGCCCGTCATTTCTCGATCGAAAACACATTTCAGCTGGCTATTCTTCTGAAGTGCAGCCAGCCGCCAGAATATTTTCCTTAAGGCATTGTGGGTCACGCGCTAATAACCCCATAGCGAAAGTTGACAGCCCGCCCCGTTATCAGGTATCAATAATGTCACTTTGAATTTATGAGGTTTGAATCAATGATTCGTTCCATCCGCCTACTCGGTCTACTACTAAACGCATCTTCGTTGCGCGGTAGACGAGTGGGCGGAATCAATCACTGATTCAGGCCTGCAAGACCTAAGAAACCCGCGCCAATGCGCGGGTTTTTTTATGCTCGCGGCCAGGCCCGACGTAATCAAGACAAGGAATTAACCCATGAGCCAACAAGTCATTATTTTCGATACCACTCTGCGTGATGGTGAGCAGGCATTACAGGCCAGCCTGAGTGTGAAAGAAAAACTACAGATTGCCCTGGCACTGGAGCGTATGGGCGTGGATGTGATGGAGGTCGGCTTCCCGGTTTCTTCACCCGGTGATTTTGAATCCGTACAGACTATCGCTCGCCAAATCAAAAACAGCCGCGTCTGCGGGCTGGCACGCTGTGTGGAAAAAGATATCGACGCAGCTTACGAAGCGCTGCGCGTGGCAGAGGCCTACCGTATCCACACCTTCCTGGCGACGTCGCCAATGCACATCGCCACGAAACTGCGCAGCACCCTGCCGGAAGTCATCGAGCGTGCGGTGAAGATGGTGAAGCGTGCGCGTAATTATACCGATGACGTGGAATTCTCATGCGAGGATGGCGGGCGTACGCCAATCGACGATCTGTGCCGCGTAGTGGAAGCCGCAATTAACGCCGGTGCCACCACCATCAACATTCCGGATACCGTCGGTTATACCCTGCCTTACGAATACGCCAACATCTTCACCCAGCTGCGCGAACGCGTGCCAAATATCGACAAAGCGATTCTGTCCGTACACACCCATGACGATCTGGGCATGGCCGTTGGCAACGCGCTGGCCGCCGTCAACGCCGGTGCGCGCCAGATTGAAGGTGCGATGAACGGTTTGGGCGAACGTGCAGGTAACTGTGCGCTGGAAGAAACCATCATGGCGATTAAAACCCGCGGTCAGTTGATGAATGTGCATACCCGCATCAACCACCAGGAAATCTACCGTACCTGCCAGACCGTCAGCCAGATTTGCAATATGCCAATCCCGGCGCATAAAGCGGTAATTGGTTCCAATGCCTTCGCTCACTCCTCCGGTATCCACCAGGACGGCGTGCTGAAAAACCGTGAAAACTACGAGATCCTGACCCCGGAATCCATTGGCCTGAAGCAGGTACAGTTGAACCTGACCTCACGTTCCGGTCGCGCAGCCGTTAAGCACCGTATGGAAGAAATGGGCTACAGCGAATCGGATTATAATCTGGATACCCTGTACGAAGACTTCAAAGCGCTGGCGGACAAGAAAGGCCAGGTCTTTGATTACGATCTGGAAGCAATGGCGTTTATCAACAAACAGTCTGAAGAGCCAGAGTTCTTCTCACTGGATACTTTCAACGTACAGTCCGGTTCCAGCGTGATCGCCACCGCTACCGTGCAGCTGTTGTGCGGCGAAGAGCAGAAAACCGAAGCCGCAACCGGCAACGGCCCGGTCGATGCGGTATACCAGGCTATCAACCGCATTACCGATTTTGACGCCGAACTGATTAACTATCAGCTGACCGCAAAAGGTCACGGTAAAGACGCGCTGGGCCAGGTGGACATCGTGGTGAAATATAATGGACGCAAATTCCACGGCGTCGGTCTGGCGACCGATATCGTCGAATCTTCCGCTAAAGCCATGGTGCATGCGCTAAACAATATCTGGCGCGCCCGCCAGGTCGAGCAGGAACTGCAACGTAAGTCGACTCAACAGGATCAAAAGGAAACCGTGTAATCATGTCCAGAACCTATCATCTCGCTGTATTACCCGGTGACGGCATCGGACCCGAAGTCATGGCCCAGGCAGGCAAAGTATTAGAAGCCATTCGCCAGCGCTTCGGCCTGCGCATTACCGCCAGCGAATATGACGTTGGCGGCATCGCCATCGATCGGCACGGCGTTCCATTGCCGGAAGCGACGGTAAAAGGCTGCGAGCAGGCGGATGCGATCCTGTTTGGTTCCGTGGGTGGCCCGAAATGGGAACATCTGCCCCCGGCCGAGCAGCCTGAGCGCGGCGCGCTGCTGCCGCTGCGTAAACACTTCAAACTGTTCAGCAACCTGCGCCCGGCCAGCCTGTATCAGGGGCTGGAAGAATTCTGCCCCCTGCGCCGCGACATTGCTGATAAAGGTTTCGATATCCTGGTTGTACGTGAACTGACCGGCGGGATCTACTTCGGTCAGCCGAAAGGCCGTGAAGGCAGCGGTATGCACGAACGCGCCTTCGATACCGAGGTGTATCACCGTTTCGAAATCGAACGCATTGCGCGTATCGCCTTCGAGTCAGCACGCAAGCGTCGTAAGAAAGTGACCTCAATCGATAAAGCCAACGTGCTGCAGTCCTCAATTCTCTGGCGCCAGATCGTCACCGAAGTCTCCCAGGACTACCCGGACGTTGAGCTGAGCCATATGTATATCGACAACGCCACCATGCAGCTGATCAAAGCGCCGTCACAGTTCGACGTGATGCTGTGTTCTAACCTGTTTGGCGACATCCTTTCAGATGAGTGCGCGATGATCACCGGCTCAATGGGCATGCTGCCCTCTGCCAGCCTCAACGAACAGGGCTTTGGCCTGTTTGAACCGGCGGGCGGATCAGCACCGGACATTGCCGGTAAAAATATCGCTAACCCAATCGCTCAAATCCTGTCGCTGGCGCTGCTGTTACGTTACAGCCTGGACGCAGGTAACGCCGCTGATGCCATTGAGCAGGCCATCAGCCGTGCGCTGGAAGAAGGTTATCGCACCGGTGACTTAGCCGGCAACGGCAAGGCTATCGGCACCGATGACATGGGCGACATCATTGCCCGGTTTATTCGCGAAGCATAATTATGAAAACACTGTACGAGAAGCTGTTTGATGCGCATGTCGTGCACGAAGCACCCAATGAAACACCGCTGATCTATATCGATCGTCACCTCGTTCATGAGGTGACGTCAGCGCAGGCCTTTGACGGCCTGCGCGCACACGGACGCCCGGTGCGCCAGCCGTCAAAAACCTTCGCCACCATGGATCACAACGTTTCTACCCAGAGCCGGGACATTAACGCCAGTGGTGAGATGGCGCGAATTCAGATGTCGATGCTGATCAAGAACTGTGAAGCCTTTGGCGTACAGCTGTTCGATCTCAGCCATCAGTTTCAGGGCATCGTCCACGTGATGGGACCGGAACAGGGCCTGTCTCTGCCGGGCATGACCATCGTCTGCGGCGATTCACACACCTCGACCCACGGCGCGCTGGGCGCGCTGGCGTTTGGTATCGGCACCTCCGAAGTGGAACACGTGCTGGCAACACAGACGCTGAAGCAGGCGCGAGCGAAAACCATGAAGGTGGAAGTTCGCGGTAAAACGGCACCGGGGATCACCGCTAAAGATATCGCGCTGGCGATTATCGGTAAAACCGGCAGCGGTGGCGGCAACGGCCACGTCGTCGAGTTCTGCGGTGAGGCGGTGGCAGCACTGAGCATGGAAGGTCGTATGACCCTGTGCAATATGGCCATTGAACTGGGTGCGAAAGCGGGTCTGGTTGCGCCGGATGACACCACCTTTAACTACGTTAAGGGTCGCCGTTTTGCGCCAAAAGACGATCTGTGGCAGCAGGCGGTGGATTACTGGCGTACGCTGAAATCCGATGAAGGCGCGCACTTTGATAAAGTGGTCACGCTCGAAGCGGCGGATATCGCACCACAGGTCACCTGGGGCACCAACCCGGGACAGGTGATTGCCGTCAGCGACCCGATTCCCGATCCGGTTTCATTCAGCGATCCGGTGGAGCGCGCCTCCGCCGAGAAAGCGCTGGCCTACATGGATTTGAAACCCGGTATTCGTCTGACCGATGTGCGCATCGATAAAGTCTTTATCGGCTCCTGCACCAACTCACGCATTGAAGATCTGCGTGCGGCGGCGGCAGTAGTGAAAGGCCATAAAATTGCCGAGGGCGTACAGGGTTATGTGGTGCCGGGTTCGGGTCCGGTAAAAGCACAGGCCGAAGCGGAAGGTCTGGATAAGATCTTTATTGATGCCGGTTTTGAGTGGCGCTTACCGGGCTGTTCAATGTGCCTGGCGATGAACAACGATCGGTTAAGTCCGGGCGAGCGCTGCGCATCCACCAGCAACCGCAACTTTGAAGGTCGTCAGGGGCGTGGCGGACGTACTCACCTGGTCAGCCCGGCGATGGCGGCAGCGGCGGCGGTAGCCGGTCACTTTGCAGATATCCGCGAGCTGGCGTAAGGAATTAATATGGCGAAGAAATTTACTCAACACACCGGCGTTGCCGTGCCGATGGATCTGGCCAATGTCGATACCGATGCGATTATCCCTAAGCAGTTTTTGCAGATGGTGACCCGTACCGGTTTCGGCCGCAATCTGTTCTTCGACTGGCGCTATAGCGATGCAGAAGGCAAGATCAATAACCCGGATTTCATTCTGAACAAGCCGGAGTTCAGCGGTGCCAGCATTATGCTGACTCGTGAAAACTTTGGCTGCGGTTCATCGCGCGAGCATGCCCCGTGGGCGCTGACCGATTATGGTATTCAGGCGATTGTCGGTTCTGATTTTGCCGATATTTTTGCCAACAATTCCTTCAATAATCAGCTGCTGCTGGTATCGCTGGCGGAAGACGAAGTGGATGAGCTGTTCCGCATGGTCGCCGCCGATCCGGGGATGCAGATCACCGTCGATCTGGAGAATCAGCAGGTGCGGGCGAACAGCAAGGCGTATCGTTTTGAGATTGATAGCTTCCGCCGTCACTGTCTGCTGAACGGTCTGGATGCGATTGGTTTGACGCTTCAGCATGATGCGGCGATCGGTGCTTATGAAGAGAAGCAGCCGGTGTTTTTACGCTGATTGCAGTTGGGTTTGAGATCGCGGAAAACCTGATGTCTGGCGTATCGATGTGGGATTTTGTCGCTACATGCTCAGTGCCTGGCTTATCGGTGTGGGCCGGGTTCGCCGACTCGGCGTGGATACCTCCCTGTAGCCTCGACGGGCGCGTCCATGCGCCCGACGGTCTGCGAACCCGGCCCACACCGATTGCCTGTTAACAAATTCGTTGCTGTTCGTTAAAAACCGATGTTTCCCGCAGCAACACCATTGCCTGAAAGGCTGAACGTTACGGGACAGGTTAGCCGGGTGTCTGCCGCAAGGATAATGAGATGGAC
>NZ_JACVTX010000032.1:0-60251 GCF_016624745.1 Erwinia sp. S43
AACCGCCGACCCCCTCCGTGTAAAGGAGATGCTCTACCAACTGAGCTAATCACCCCCGCTGTGTGGAGTCGCATTATAGGGATCCGCGAAAATGAGTCAACGCTTTTTATGAGTAAAATGTGAGTTCGCCTTAAAAATAGTCAGGATGTTCTGATTTCAGGCAAAAACAGAGGCTTGCCGAAGAAAATCACCGCGATGACCGGGGCAGAAGTGGGGATTGGCGTTGAGGATTCGTCTGCGAGTGATAGAATATCTGCCACGAAAATCAGACTGGCATAATTTGCCCTGACTCTGGCCAAAGCATCCGCGTAATAAGGCATTCATTAATGAAAATCAAAACCCGCTTCGCTCCCAGCCCAACTGGCTATCTGCACGTTGGCGGCGCTCGTACTGCACTTTACTCCTGGCTGTTTGCCCGTAATCACGGCGGTGAGTTTGTGCTGCGCATCGAAGATACCGATCTGGAGCGGTCAACCCAGCAGGCGATCGATGCCATTATGGATGGTATGAACTGGCTGAATCTCGACTGGGATGAGGGCCCGTACTATCAGACCAAGCGTTTCGATCGCTATAACGATGTTATCGATCAAATGCTGGAAGCCGGCACCGCGTACAAATGTTACTGCTCTAAAGAGCGTCTGGAAGCGCTGCGTGAGCAGCAGATGGCGAACGGCGAGAAGCCGCGTTATGACGGCCGCTGCCGCGATAGCCATGAGCATCACGCTGACGATGAGCCTTGCGTAGTCCGCTTCCGCAACCCGCAGGAAGGTTCGGTTATTTTTGACGACCAGATCCGCGGCCCGATTGAGTTCAGCAATCAGGAACTGGACGATCTGATTATTCGCCGCACCGACGGTTCGCCGACCTACAATTTCTGCGTGGTTATCGATGACTGGGATATGGGCATTACCCACGTAATTCGTGGTGAAGACCATATCAACAACACCCCGCGTCAGATCAACATTCTGAAAGCGATCGGTGCTCAGGTGCCGGTTTACGCCCACGTTTCGATGATCCTCGGCGACGATGGCAAAAAGCTGTCCAAACGCCACGGCGCGGTCGGCGTAATGCAGTATCGCGATGACGGCTACCTGCCGGAGGCGCTGCTGAACTATCTGGTACGTCTGGGCTGGTCACATGGTGACCAGGAGATTTTCTCCGTCGATGAGATGAAAAAGCTGTTCGATCTGGATGCGGTCAGCAAATCTGCCAGCGCCTTCAACACCGAGAAGCTGCAGTGGCTGAACCATCACTACATCAACACTCTGGCACCGGAATATGTGGCGACTCACCTGCAGTGGCACATTGAGCAGGAAAACATTGATACCCGCACGGGGCCGCAGCTGTCTCAGCTGGTGACCCTGTTGGGCGAGCGTTGCAAAACCCTGAAGGAAATGGCGGCATCCTGCCGTTACTTCTACGAAGACTTCGATGATTTCGATGCCGATGCGGCGAAGAAACACCTGCGCCCGGTGGCGCGTCAGCCGCTGGAAGTGGTACGCGATAAGCTGGCAGCCGTTGCTGACTGGACGGCAGAAAACGTTCATCACGCCATTCAGGCGACCGCGGACGAGCTGGAAGTCGGTATGGGTAAAGTGGGTATGCCGCTGCGCGTTGCGGTAACCGGTGCCGGGCAGTCGCCGGGTCTGGACGTTACCGTACAGGCTATTGGGAAATCACGCAGCATTGCGCGTATTGAGAAAGCGCTGGCGTTCATCGCCACCCGCGAAGGCTGATTTCAGTCTGTACCTGATTTTATCCAGATAACTTAGCCCTTCAAACAATGCCGGCCACTCAGATGGTCGGCATTTTTTTCAGCTCCCGCAAAGCGTTGCTCAAAATCCTCCGCCAGCTGTTCCAGCGTTACGCTTCCCAGACGTTCAAGCAGGAGCGCCTGAGCGGCATCAAACGCTTCGCTAAGCGCCGCGTTAACGGCCTGTTCAACCAGGCATTCCGCATGATCGGTGGATAATCCAATGGCAAAGATCGTTGACGATCCCAAAGCCTGGTGAATATCCAGCAGGGTGATCTCCGCCAGCGGCTTAGCCAGCATCCATCCCCCACGATGACCTTTTTCTGAGCGTACAAATCCTTGTTCCCGTAGCAGGGCCATGGTCCGCCGTACGACTACCGGGTTGGTATTCAGCATTTGCGCGATGGTATCGGAAGTGGTGGCTGTTTCATGGCGTGCAATATGGATGAGTACGTGAAGCATGCGTGACAGACGTGTGTCGTTTCTCATAACGGTACGATCCTGAGCAAAGTTGTACGAATTATTACATGAAACAATAAAAGTTACGAGATGATTGACAGTGCGATATCACGTAACTTATGTTGTGACGATATTGATTCGGATGAGTCAACCAGACAGGAGATACCTTATGACTTTTGAAGCGATCGTTATTGGCGGCAGCTATGCTGGCCTTTCTGCGGGTCTGCAGCTGGCACGTGCGCGCCGTAAGATCCTGATGATTGATGCCGGCCTGCGCCGTAATCGATTTGCCGGACATTCCCATGGATTTCTAGGGCAGGATGGCCGCGAGCCGGGCCAGATTGCCGATGAAGCGCGCAGGCAGCTAATGGCCTATCCCAGCGTTGAATGGCTTGCGCAGTCAGCGATCGGGGTGAAAAAAGAGGCGGGTGGTTTTATTGTCAGCACCCAGGACAGGCGAAGTTTTCATGGCCTGCGGCTGATTCTGGCGACTGGCGTGGTGGATGAACTTCCCGGCATTCCGGGGCTGCAGGAACGCTGGGGAAAACAGGTTTTTCACTGCCCCTACTGCCATGGCTATGAGCTGAATGGTGGTCCAATCGGCGTGCTGGCGGCTTCTCCCGGCGCTATTCATCATGCCATGATGTTGCCCGACTGGGGACCAACGACCTTCTTTTTAAATCAGGTATTCGAACCTGATTCAGAGCAGCTTGCCGGGCTTGCAGCACGCGGTGTCTTACTGGAGCGTGAGGTCGTGATCGCGATGGGGGGCGATACGCAAATTAACGTAACGCTCGCCGACGGGCGGGTGTGTAAACTGGCGGGGGTCTTTACCCAGCCGCGAACCCGCATGGCCAGTCCGATAGCTGCTGCATTAGGATGCGAATTTGAGGAGGGGCCGACGGGGCCGTTTATCAAGGTTGATGCCATGCGTGAAACCAGCGTTTCCGGCGTGTTTGCCTGCGGTGATGCATCTTTAGCGGCAGGGACAGTCGCTATTGCCGTCGGGGAGGGCGCACGCACGGGTAGTGCCGTTCATCATTCGCTCATTTATCGGCACGCGCGTTAGCCAGGAAGATGTTGAAAAGTTCCACCGCCACTCAGCCAGGCTAAATCAGGTAAAGCGTGGCCCAGGTGGTATTTCTATTCAGGTTATCGCTAATCACTCCATTAAAAAGGGCCCATGAAAAATCATGAGCCCTTTAATTACTCCAGTTACTGCGTTAATTAACCGAATCACATGAAGCGGTTTGGTCGCAGAACGGGTTGGTTAAACGTTACGAATTCCTAACCTTTGCAGTATCCCCTGAATCCCTTCACGCAGCAGTAATGCCGTCAACTTTTCCTGTTCATCGGTGCTCAGCTGTTGCAGCGATGAAACCAGTAAAGCAGAAAGAGAACTCTGGTTAACGCGATAATGCGCCGTGGGTTCAGTTGCGTGACGCGTTGATTTAAGGAATGATTTTACCTGTTCATCGATAAAAATCATCCTGGCTTTCCCACCCTGAACTCCGGGTTTTGGGGCGGTTGTCCAACCCTCTTTCTTAACCCATTTATTGATGGTTTGTCTGCTGAAACCTGTTTGCTGTGCCAGTTCTTCCGGCGTTAACCAATCCTTTTTCACTATCTATCCCTTTTAGCCGAACAAAGTAATTGAACATATTACAACAATTCATCACTTGAACAACTAATACAAATTACTAACCTTTAGTCAAATGAAAGGAAAAATACGTGGAACAATAGGAAATTTCCCCCGCAGCGGGCGCGCGGGGGAGGATAAATTAGCGGGAAACAGCCACTTCTTCGGTGCGAGGACGGTAGGCGATGTAATATGCCAGTCCTACAAACACCGCGCCGCCAACGGTATTACCGAGGAATACGGCAACAAAGTTTGGCAGATATTCGGCCCAGCTCAGGTAACCGGCAAAAATTGCGGCAGGAACGATAAACATATTTGCTACGACGTGCTGGAAGCCGATGGCCACAAAGGCCATAACCGGAAACCACATGCCGAAGATTTTACCGACCACATCTTTACTGGCAAAAGCCAGCCAGGTTGCCAGGCAAACCAGCCAGTTGCAGCCAATACCTGAAATAAACGCGTGCATAAAGTCGGCATTAACCTTCGCGCTGGCAATCGCTACGGTCTTCTTCAGGTAATCACCTTCGGTCATGCCGATCATATGGCCAAACAGCCAGGCAATCGCCACGCTGCCGATGAAATTGCCGATAGTGACCCAGAACCAGTTACGCAGCAGGCTTAATGCGCTAATTTTGCGGGCAAACCAGGCAACAGGTAGCATCATCATATTTCCGGTCAGTAGTTCACCGCCGGCCAGAATGGTCATAATAATCCCTACCGGGAAGACGGCAGCGCCAAGCAGTACGCCGAATGAACCCCAGTCGGCAGGTAGCTGGTTAATGACGTGGATATAGAGCAGGAAGCCGAAGGCGATAAAGGCACCGGCCATGAAACCCAGAATTAATAACGAAGAGACGGATGAACGGCTTTTAACCACGCCAGCCTGAACGGCAAGAGCAGCGATTTCTTTTGGTGTGTGCAAAGACATGGGGGCTCTGATTTATAGTGATAATAAACTGCCGGATTCCGTCGCGTGCTGAAACGCGCGCATCCAGCGCAGAGAAGGCCCGGCATCCAAATTCGGGCGCAAGTTTTGCACGCTCAGTTAACAAAAACAAGCAACTTTACTTATAAAAATTACCAATAATTAACAGCGAAAGATAAGTGGCTGAACCAGGGGAAATCTTAGGGGTTTCCTGAGGGGAGTCCGATCGTGGTGATAATAACCTGTCGTAATGAGTCCGGCGCAGTGAGGATGCTAAAACAGGAAATTAACGCTTTTATCATCGCTTTGGCGTCTTTTTCAGCGATCGATCTCAGATTGTTAATTTGCCGTTGACACCAACCGCGCTGTTTCATATTATCCCCGCCGTCAACACGACACGGTTTTTCGGACTGGGGGTATAGCTCAGCTGGGAGAGCGCTTGCATGGCATGCAAGAGGTCAGCGGTTCGATCCCGCTTATCTCCACCAAATTCTCAAACAGGTCGTTGTTAAAAAATAAATCTGCTTCGGCGGATTTTTTTTCGTTCATTTTTTACGACCACGCGGTTTCTCGCATAAAAAAACGGGGTAACCCGTTTCAGGTCCCCCGCTTAATCACTCACTATTTTAGCGCTATGGTGAGAAACACAATCGCTTTAGCCCCGACTAATCTGCGTTGCCATATCCTTCAGCGCAGCACAGCGAGCCTCCCCTGAGAGCCTTATCTCAATACCTGGAACCCATGAGTACCATCACGATCCAGCTGCGCGATCAGCCCACGCTCCCAGTCAAGATAGGCCTGTAAAGCCGCCGGGGAGATATCTTTGCCTTCATAAGGTCGCGGGTAGCGATCGACGCGTGGTAGCAGCAGCCGGGTTTCTCCGCTTTCCACCGGCAGACCGGCGGCTTTCCATGCGGTGTTACCCCCCTTCAGCGCCAGAACCGGTTTGCCGGTCAGCTGTTCCAGCTTCGGAATCGAATAGCGCGCCAGCAGGCTGCTGCCGCAGGTTACAACATAGCGTGCTGAATCCGGCAGCACGGCGGCTCCTTCGGTGGTCAGTACCGAACGCTGGAGCCACGCTGCCCCTGGAATATGCGCATTGGCGTAGTTGGCGCTGGTGGTGAAATCCAGTACCTGAATATCGCCGCCGGCAAGCAGGGCCGACAGCTCTGCGGGTTCAACTTCAGGCAGATCAGGCTGCGGTGGAACCCGTGGTGACCAGCCGCCGGTGGCGCTGAAATCCGCCTTGCTCAAACCATCGAGCACAAACGTCTGCCAGCCCAGCTGTGCCAGCCAGGACGCGCTGATATTGGCGCGTACGCCATCGCTATCGACCAGCACAATCCATGCGCCGCGAACGCTGGCGTAATGATCGGTTTCCTGAAGCAGCTGCCCGCCGGGAACGTGACGTGAATCGGGTAAATGCCCCTGCTGATATTCAGCCTCATCGCGCACGTCAAACAGATAAAGCGTGTGTCGATCCTGCTGCCGCCAGACGTTCACATCGTCCAGCGTGGCACGCTGGACCCCGGTTTTGTCCGCCAGGGTACGCGCGTGGCGTGCCGCATGCAGACGCGCCGTGTCACTGGCCTCACCGTAACGATGCGTCTGATTCGCTTCCAGCTTCAGTCCTGCCCGCGTCCAGCCGAGGATGCCGTCACGCAGAGCGTAAACCGGGTTGGGCAGCCCGCTGTCAATCAACGACTGCGTACCAATGATGCTACGTGTGCGATCGGCACTGATGACGACAATGGTGGTTTCCGGCGACGGAGCCAGATCCCGGCTACGCAGTACCAGCTCCCCGCCGGGGACGCTAATGCTGCCGGGGATGCTTTGCGTCTGGTACTCGTCAAAACGTCGGGCATCCAGCAGCACCACGCTGCTACCTGCCCGCTGCAGGGCGTTGACCTCATCGGCGGTCAGCGACGGTGTTTTAGCCCGTTTCTCAACCAGTTCGCCAAACGCTTTGCTGGGGACATTGACGTCGCTGAACAGCTCTCCGCCCGCTTCGGTCCAGCCGGACAGTCCTCCTGCCAGCAGCGTAACGTCAAGATAGCCAATCTCGCGCAGTCTGGCGGCAGCTTCCTGTGCCAGTCCTTCACCGTTATCGTAAACGGTCACCGGTGTGGTCAGGCGGGGAACGCGGTTCAGGATCTCCAGGTCCAGCTTGGAAAGAGAGATATTCACCGCAAACAGCGGATGTCCGCTGGCAAACTGGACTTCTTCCCGCACATCAACCAGCGCAACTTCCTGATGGTTTTGCAGCGCCAGGCGCAGTTGATGGTAGTCGCGGGTTAACAGAGTATTTTCAGCCATAAGAGGGTTCCAGACAGTCAGTGAAAGAGGTCGCTACTGTCGGAAATGAACGCTCTGCCGTTGAACGACTGGCCTTCATCAACAACAATCCGCAGTAAACGTCGAAGGGTGGCAATTCAGAGGGCCACACTAAGCCGGATTAAAAGGCGAGTGAAATCAATAATTGTTCGTTGTTAACCAGCAAATCAGCAATGTTGTGGCGCAGCGCGTGGCGATCGGGGGCGCGAAATGTCATCCGGTTGGTTGAGATGAGGTGATAACAGACGGCAAACGCCACAAGCGGATAGGGTCATGACGGGCGGCAGGGGAAAGCGGACAGGGTAAGGATGATGTGACGGTGGAAAAGCAGTGACAGCATCAGACGGCGGTTTAACCAAATGAAAATCGGGGCCATCAGGCCCCGATCCGTGTTACAGCACCAGTCCGGCGATAGAAGCCGACAGCACGCTGACCAGCGTTGAGCCGTACAGCAGCTTCAGGCCGAAGCGGGAGACGACGTTACCCTGTTCTTCATTCAGGCCTTTAATCGCACCGGCAACAATACCGATCGAAGAGAAGTTAGCGAAGGAGACCAGGAACACCGACAGGATACCTTCCGCACGCGGTGACAGCTGGGAGGCAATCTTCTGCAGATCCATCATTGCAACAAACTCGTTAGACACCAGTTTAGTTGCCATGATGCTGCCAACCTGCAGCGCTTCACCGGCAGGAACGCCCATCACCCAGGCAAACGGGAAGAACACGTAGCCGAGAATACCCTGGAAGCTGATGCCGAAAATGGTATCAAACAGGGCATTAATACCGGAGATCAGCGCGATAAAGCCAATCAGCATTGCGGCTACGATAACCGCAACTTTGAAACCGGCAAGAATGTATTCACCCAGCATTTCAAAGAAACTCTGACCTTTGTGCGTATTATTTAGCTTCAGGTCTTCTTCGTTCTCAACGCGGTAAGGGTTGATTAACGACAGCACAATAAAGGTACTGAACATATTCAGGATCAGCGCAGCGACAACGTATTTAGGCTGTAGCATGGTCATGTAGGCACCCACAATCGACATAGAAACGGTCGACATCGCGGTTGCTGACATGGTGTACATACGGCGTTCGGACATTTTTCCGAGAATATCTTTATAGGCGATAAAGTTTTCTGACTGTCCCAAAATCAGCGAACTTACCGCGTTAAAGGATTCCAGTTTACCCATGCCGTTGATCTTCGATAGCACCGTACCGATGGCACGGATGATGATTGGCAGGATACGGAAATGCTGCAGAATACCGATCAGCGCAGAGATAAAGACGATTGGGCACAGAACGTTAAGCCAGAAGAAGGCCAGGCCTTTGTCGCTCATATTACCGAAGACAAAGTTAGTACCTTCCGCTGCGTACTTCAGCAGTTTTTCGAACAGATCCGAGAAGCCTTTAACGAAGCCAAGACCGACTTCTGAGTTCAGGAAGAACCAGGCCAACAGAACTTCGATCACCAAAAGCTGGATAACGAAGCGGACGCGGATATTTTTTCGGTCGCGGCTGACCAGTAAGGCCAACAGCGCAACCACCGCCAGTGCCAGTGCAAAGTGCAGAATGCGGGACATGTTTGCTCCAATAATTTGAGGGCAGTTATATTTCGTTGCACATTCTATGTAACAAGGTTTGGAAAAACGAGACTTAATCCACAATATAACAATTAGCTATTACAGCTTTTTGCAGAAAAGCATGAGCCGTCACAGGTTTTTCTCTTCACTCGCCGAAATTTCCCCTGCCTGGATCGTTTACTTCATAGTACTTAGCGTAATCGCGGTGAAAAGGCGATGAAAAAAACACCCTGTATCTGGTAAGTGAATTCCGAATGCCCTACATTGAAAGGGGTTGCTCAAATTTTAGCTTTGACGTACTGTAACCCAAAGTATAGCCAGTGCTATATTTCATAGCGATGGCTATCACAGCGATAACTAGAATCATTACAAACGCGTTTAATAATCATTATCATATACGCCAGAGTAGCGTATCAGCCGCAGATCAGGGGTCACCACTATGCTGGAAAGTCGCACTGCGCAGCAGAGCGTCCGCAGTAACCGGAAAATTAAGTTTGCCTTGATGGGGCCTGCCTTCATCGCGGCGATCGGCTATATCGATCCCGGCAACTTCGCCACCAATATTCAGGCAGGTGCCTCCTACGGCTACAAATTGCTGTGGGTGGTGGTCTGGGCCAACATTATGGCGATGGTGATTCAGCTGATGTCGGCCAAGCTGGGCATCGCCACCGGCAAAAACCTGTGTGAGCATATTCGCGATCGCTTCCCCCGCCCGGCGGTCTGGTTCTACTGGGTGCAGGCAGAAATCATCGCGATGGCCACCGATCTTGCTGAGTTTATCGGTGCGGCGATCGGCTTTAAGCTGGTATTTGGCGTTAGCCTGCTGCAGGGTGCCATGCTCACCGGGGTGGCCACCTTCCTGATTCTGATGCTGCAAAACCGAGGTCAAAAGCCGCTTGAACTGGTGATTGGCGGCCTGCTGCTGTTTGTCGCCGCCGCCTACGTGATCGAGCTGTTTTTCTCCCAGCCGAAAGTGGTGGATTTATTGCAGGGCATGGCGGTGCCATCGCTGCCAACCGCTGACGCGGTACTGCTGGCCGCCGGGGTGCTGGGCGCGACCATTATGCCGCACGTGATCTACCTTCACTCTTCGCTGACCCAAAAGAGTGATGGCGGCACGCGCAGCGAGCGCTACAGTTCCACCAAGCTGGATGTGGCCGTGGCGATGACCATCGCCGGATTTGTTAACCTGGCGATGATGGCTACTGCCGCTGCCGCGTTTCACTTCAGCGGCCACAGCGGTATTGCCGATCTGGATGAGGCCTATCTCACCCTCGATCCTCTGCTGGGTAAAGCAGCGGCTGTGGTGTTTGGTCTGAGCCTGCTGGCTGCCGGTCTGTCATCAACGGTCGTCGGCACCATGGCCGGGCAGGTAGTGATGCAGGGCTTTATCCACTTCCATATCCCGCTGCTGGTACGTCGCGTTATTACCATGGTGCCGTCATTTATCGTCATCATTGCGGGCTGGGACCCGACCCGTATTCTGGTGATGAGCCAGGTGGTGCTGAGTTTTGGTATTGCGCTGGCGCTGGTGCCGCTGCTGGCGTTTACCGGCAACCGCGAACTGATGGGCGATATGGTGAACTCGCGTGTGATGCGGAACATTGGCCGGCTGATCGTGGTGATAGTGGTGGTGCTGAACGGCTATCTGCTGGTGTCGATGGCGACCGGCCTGTAATTTCTTTTCGATGTTAAAAAGGGCAACCCTTTGCGGATTGCCCTTTTTTTAGCTTCTTTTCAGGACATTAGTGATGATGGCGGCGATCGCGATCGTGTTCCCGCCATTCGCGGCGGCGTTCATGTTCCCGCCAGCGCCGCTCTTTCTCCCACTGATGATGGCGGCGCATCTCTTCATGGCGTCGCCACTGCTCGTGTCGCCACCAGCGCCCTTCATCGTAGCGATAGTTATTGCGCCACCAGCGGTCATCACGCCAGCGCCCGCCGTCCCAGTAGCGGCCCCGATCGTCACGGTCGCCCAAATGCAAGGTAATACCCGGAGCCAGAGTAATTCTTGCGCTGTCTGCCTGTGCTGTGTGCAGAGCCAGCGGTGATAAACATGCCACTAAAGCGGCAATCAACAATAAGCGTTTCATATTATCTCCTTATCAGCGGCCCGACTTCTCCACCGTATCAGCAGAATAGGGGCGGGCTCAGTGCGTGACGACTGGCGGAGTCTGAAATGCAGTAGAAGATGCGGATTTGGGAATTATCTGGGGCAAGAGTAGAAAACCGAACGGTCACGTGTCTGCTCTGCAGGCTTGATGGGGTAGAAAATGGCTGGTTGGAAGATGAATGAGTCAGCACAGTAAAATTGGCGACACGCCGTACTGTCTGAAAACCCGCGCTTCAGGCCGTGTTTTAACCTGAAGCGGCGGGAAACGGGCGGCAGTTCCTGATCGTAACCTGAAACGATATTTTGCTGGCGATCGCGGTGGGATAAGTTAAACCTGCGCAGCCCGCCAGCCCGCCAGCCCGCTAATCAGCCAAGAATCGCATCGATCTGTGCCAGCTCTTCTGCGCTAAAACTGCGGTTATCCAGCATTCCCAGCGCATCGTCAATCTGGCTGGTTTTACTGGCACCGATCAGCACTGAGGTCACGCGGTCGCCGCGCAGCACCCAGGCCAGCGCCATCTGTGACAGTTTCTGCCCGCGCTGCTGCGCCAGCGAATTCAGCTGGCGAACCTTCTCCATCTTCTCGGCGGTCAGCTGGTCTTCGCTAAGGAAGCGGCTGCCGCTGGCGGCACGTGAATCCTCAGGAATACCGTTCAGATAGCGATCGGTCAGCATGCCTCCGGCCAGCGGTGAGAAGGCAATGCTGCCAACGCCCTGCCCGGACAGCACGTCCAGCAGGCCCGCTTCCGGCGCGCGTTCGAACATGGAATATTTCGGTTGATGGATAAGGCTGGGGGTACCCAAATCTTTCAGTATGGCGATGGCTTCGGCCGCCAGTGCCGCCGGATAGTTAGACAGCCCGACGTACAGCGCTTTCCCCTGACGTACCAGATGGTCGAGGGCGGTCATCGTCTCTTCCAGCGGGGTTTCCGGGTCCGGGCGGTGGTGGTAGAAGATATCGACGTATTCGAGATCCATACGCTTCAGGCTCTGGTCGAGGCTGGAAATCAGATACTTACGTGAACCCCAGTCGCCGTAGGGGCCGGGCCACATGGTGTATCCAGCCTTACTGGAAATAATCAGCTCATCGCGCCACGGACGAAAATCTTCCCGCAGGATACGGCCAAAATGCTCTTCGGCCGATCCCGGCGGTGGGCCGTAGTTGTTGGCCAGGTCGAAATGGGTGATACCGTTATCAAAGGCGTGGCGCAGCAGGTCACGACTGACGTCAACCCGGGTACTGTCGCCAAAATTATGCCATAGCCCCAGCGAAATCGCCGGAAGCTTCAGGCCGCTACGGCCGCAACGGTGGTAGGTCATATTTTGATAACGCTGTTCATCTGCCTGATAAAACATAAAAAAATCCCGTCAGTTAAGAAGAAATATGGCGACACAGCACATCAGTGTATACGGTTACACTCACAAAAATAGCGCCACGGATCGCAACTCAGGGAGAATTATTAGCGTAACGTTCTGTTGCCATTTCCCGCGCCGCCTTTCTGCTAACGAAGTGAAAATTATCGCTAATACTCAGCTTATGCCCCGCAGAGGAGTGTGAGCAATGAACAGTTATACCGTGGGTGATTATCTGCTGGAACGTTTGAATGAGACGGGCATTGACCATTTGTTTGGCGTGCCGGGCGACTACAATCTGCAATTTCTCGACAGCGTGATCGCCCATCCGCGACTGGCATGGGTTGGCTGCGCCAATGAGCTTAACGCCGCCTATGCGGCCGATGGCTATGCCCGCTGTCGGGGTGCCGCCGCGCTGCTGACCACCTTTGGTGTTGGTGAGCTTAGCGCTATTAACGGTGTGGCCGGCAGCTATGCGGAGTATCTGCCGGTGGTGCATATTGTCGGTGCGCCGTCGCAGACCTCGCAGCACAACGCTGAATTACTGCATCACACGCTGGGCGACGGCGATTTCCGGCATTTTTTGCGCATGCATCAGGAAATCTCGGTGGCCAGCAGCGTGCTGACCGCCGATAACGCTGCGGCGGAAATCGACCGGCTGCTGCGCTGCGCACTGACCGAGCATCGACCGGTGTACCTGCTGCTGGCCACCAACGTTGCGGCCAGCCCGATTTCACCGCCGTCATCGCCTTTAGATCTGCGCATCAGCCGTCACGAACGGCAGCTGGCGGCGTTTGCCGACGCTGCAGAACAGCTGCTGGCCGAAGCCCGCAGCGTGGCGATGCTGGTGGACTTCCTTGCCGATCGGACAGGGCAGCAGGAGAGGCTGGCAAGCTGGCTACGGGAGGTGCCGATGCCATTTGCCACTCTGCTGATGGGCAAAAGCGTGGTGCCCGAAAGTCTGTACGGCTTTGCCGGAACCTATGCCGGGGCATCCAGTGCGCAGAGCACCCGCGAGGTGATTGAGCAGAGCGAGGTGATTATCACCATTGGTGTCAAATTTACCGATACCGTCACGGCCGGGTTTACCCAGCAGATTGACAGCGGTAAAACCATCGATGTTGGCCTGAACGAATGTCGGGTACGGGAGCACTGTTTCCACGATATACCGATGGCGGCAGCGCTGGAGGTGTTGCATCGGCTGGCAAGGCGGCACGGCAGCGGCTGGCGGCAACATATTGTCGCCCCTCCGGTGATGGAGGAAGATCGTTCGGTATCGCTAACCCAGGGCAGTTTCTGGCAGGCTATGCAGGCGTTCTTACGCCCCGGCGATATCGTTCTTGCCGATCAGGGGACTGCCGCGTTTGGCATTGCCGCGCTGCGGCTGCCGGAAAATACCCGCCTGATGGTGCAAACGCTGTGGGGATCGATTGGCTACACGCTGCCTGCCGCCTTTGGTGCTGCTACGGCAGATCCTGGTCGCCGGGTGATCCTGATTATCGGCGACGGCTCCGCGCAGTTGACGGTGCAGGAATTGGGCACCATGCTGCGCGATGGCCAGCATCCGATTATCTTTCTGCTTAATAACGATGGCTATACGGTGGAGCGGGCGATCCACGGTGCCGAACAGCGCTATAACGATATCGCCCGATGGAACTGGACGCATCTGACCGAGGCGCTGAGTCTGGACAACCCGGCGGAAAGCTGGCGGGTGACCCAGACGGTGCAGCTGGAAGACGTCATGCAGCTGGCTGCCGACAGTTCACGTTTATCGCTGGTGGAAGTAGTGCTGCCGCGAGCCGATATTCCGCCGCTGCTGGCGGCGGTTACCCGCTCTTTGCACGAGCGCAACAGCCGGTAACGGCGGCGATTGCAGCCGTTCTACTCGGTAAATAAACTGAAATTTTCCGAAAGGGCGGATTTTAGCCCGAAACGCTCACCTTTCTTCCCGGTGAGCGTTGTTGTTTTCGCAGTGGAAATTTATAGTGTGTCTACTTGATTAAGCGGAGCAAAACCATAATGACCCAGTATGCTTTGGTAGGTGATGTCGGCGGCACAAATGCGCGCCTGGCACTCTGTCATCTTGAAAGCGGTGCCATCTCACAGGCCAAAACGTTCTCCACCTCTGACTATGACAGCCTGGAAGCGGTAATCCGCACCTGGCGCTATGAACAGCAGCAGGAAATTCACGATGCCTGTATTGCTATCGCCTGTCCGATCACCGGTGACCGGGTTGAAATGACCAACCACGACTGGGCATTTTCCACCAGCGAGATGAAAGCCAGCCTCGGCCTGAAGCATCTGGAAATTATTAATGACTTTACCGCCGTGTCGATGGCGGTGCCGATGCTGCAGGAAGAGCACCTGCTGCAGTTCGGCGGCAAAGCGCCGGTAAAAGATAAACCGATTGCTATTTACGGTGCCGGAACCGGGCTGGGCGTTTCTCACCTGGTGCACGTGGACAAGCGCTGGATCAGCCTGCCGGGCGAAGGCGGCCACGTGGATTTCGCGGCCAATAGCGAAGAAGAAGACCAGATCCTTGAAGTGCTGCGTGCCGAACTGGGCCACGTTTCCGCCGAGCGTATTCTCTCCGGCGGCGGTCTGGTGAATCTTTATCGCGCTATCGTGAAATCAGACGGCCGCGTGCCGGAGGCGCTGAAGCCGCGCGACGTCACCGAGCGGGCGCTGGCCGACAGCTGCACCGATTGCCGCCGCGCGCTGTCGATGTTCTGCGTGATTATGGGTCGCTTTGGCGGCAACCTGGCGCTGAACCTCGGCACCTTTGGCGGCGTATTTATTGCCGGTGGCATCGTGCCGCGCTTCCTCGATTTCTTTAAGGCTTCCGGCTTCCGCGCCGCCTTTGAAGATAAAGGCCGCTTTAAAGATTACGTTAGTGATATTCCGGTGTATCTGATCACCCACGATCAGCCCGGCCTGCTGGGTGCCGGTGCGCATCTGCGTCAGACGCTGGGCCAGGTGCTGTAACCCACGGCTTCCACGCTGGCTGATGCGCAACTACAGGCGCATCAGCTGGCGAAACTCCTTCACCTTGCTGCGGCTTACCGGCACCTGAAACTCCAGATCGCGCAGTTTCAGAATGTAGGTGTTGTTGAACCAGGGTTCAATCTCGCGGATTTTGCTGAGGTTGACGCAGTACGAACGATGGCAGCGGAAGAAGTACTCCTCCGGCAGGCGGCTGCAAAACTCCGTCATGTTCATCGACATCACATACTCTTCCCGCCGGGTATACACAAACGTCAGCTTCTCGTGCGCTTCGGCATAATAAATATCGTTGATATCGGTCACGATAATGCGCTCGTCTTTCACCAGGTTGATGCTGTGGGAAGCGGGGCGCGGAGTGGCGGTGTTTTGTACCGTGTCCTGACGAACGTGGTTTTCCAGCTTGCGCAGCAGGGTGATTATGCGCATCTCGTGGTACGGCTTAAGAATGTAGTCGAATGCTTCCAGTTCAAAAGCATCCACCGCGTGCTCTTTATAGGCGGTTATAAACACTATCAGCGGCTTATTGGCGAACTTACTGATGTTTTGCGCCAGCAGCATGCCGTCCAGCGAAGGAATATTGATATCCAGAAATATCACGTCCACCTGATGGCTTTGCAGATATTTCAGAACGTCCAGCCCGTCATCGAAGGTCGCTTCAATCACAATCTGGCTGTGCTGACGGATCAGCCAGCTCAGCTCCTGCTGGGCCAGAAATTCATCTTCAACAATAATCGCTTTCACAACGTTTTCCCGGTTTACAAAAATTATACCGACAGCGAAATACGCTCATTTTCCGGCAGGGAAGCCCCATTTTTACTGATATAGAAGGAAATCTCCGTGCCCGGATTCAGCCGGTGGATATGCAGCCCCTCACCATACAGTAGCCTGACCCGATGATGAACGTTCAGCAGGCCGATTTTATTGCCCGGCATCTCATTATTCTTCACCCGGGCAATAACCTCTTCGGCGATACCGTTGCCGGTATCACGCACCGCAATCCGCACGCGATCGCCGTGATCCTGGATACTCAGCGTCACCACGCCTTTGCCCCGGCAGGGATGAATACCGTGAACAATCGCATTCTCGATCAGCGGCTGGATTAGCAGGCTGGGCAGCGAACAGCTGACATCTTCCTGAATATCGTAGATCACGGTTAGCTTATCGCCGAACCGTGCCTGCTCAATGGCGATGTAGTCCTTCACCTGATACAACTCTTTCTTGATATCAATGATTTCATCATCGTTCAGTTCAAGGTTGTAGCGAAGATAGCGGGAGAGGTTGGTAATCAGCTGCCGCGCGGTGTCCGGATTAAGCCGGATAGAGGAAGAGATAGCATTCAGCGCATTAAACAGAAAGTGGGGGTTAATCTTGCTTTGCAGCGCCCGCAGCTCGGCCTTATTGGCCATTTCCCGCAGCTGTTCGGCGCGCGACACTTCCAGCTGGGTGGAGATGATCTGCGACAGCCCGATAGCCATTTCCTTCAGGGAAGAGGTAATGCGGTGTGCATGGCAGTAGTAAATTTTCAGCGTGCCGGTGACTTCCCCTTTTTCCCACAGCGGGATGACAATCATCGAATGGATTTCCGGCGTGCGATGAGCTTCATCATTGTTCTTAATGATGATTTTTCCCTCAGAAATCGCCGCCGAGGTGGTTGGACTGATGCCGTCATCGCCGTTGCGGTAGTTCTCTTCGCCAAAACCGACGTAGGCCATGATCTGATGCTTGTCGGTGATCGCCACGGCATCCGCTTTGATATCGCTGCGAATGATTTCACACACCTGGCGCAGGGAATGGCTGTTGATCTGACGGAACAGCGGCAGGGTTTTATTGGCAATATCCAGCGCCAGCTTGGCCTGCCGCGCCGCGCTGGCTTCCTTCTCGCCTTCAACACTCTGCACCAGCAGCACGATCAGGCCGATACTGCTGGCCCCGAGGATCATCGGGATGGCGATTTCAGCAACGATATCAATCCCTAATGAAGTCGGGGAAGCCCACAGCACAATCAGCAGCATGGTCAGCGATTCGCAGAGCATGCCGCCAACGATCCCGGCGCTCCAGCGTTTCTCTTTCACCACTTTCAGGTTAATCCAGCCGGAGGCGATCCCAGCCACGATGCTGGTAATCAGGCAGGGGACCGAGGTCACGCCGTGAATATCGATCAGAAAACGGTGTACCCCGGCAATCACGCCGGTAGCAATGCCTACCCAGGGGCCAAACAGGATACCGCCGGACATAATGGCAATCGTGCGCACGTTAACCAGCGAACCTTCAACGTTAATGCCGGTCCAGGTGCTGAACAGGGCAAACAGCGAGAAGATCGCCGTGACGGCGAACAGTTCCTGGCGCGAGTGCTCATCCTTTTGCAGCAGCTGGCGAAAATGGCGGGTACGGGTCATAAAAAACAGACTGATAAGCATCAGCGCTGCGCGATCAAATACGGCGAGCAACATTTCAAACATAGAGTGCACGGGCGTCTCGGCTGACGGGGAGCAATGTCACTATGATAAGAAAAGGCGGGCGGATGCGCTACGGCTGTGGCAGGGTTCAGCGATACTGATGTGTTAATAGGGGAAAAGTTGAGTAACAAAAAGAGGATGTTGATATTCTCGACGACTTTGGGTCGGATTGACGATTTTTCACCGTTAATTGAGGAAAGTCCGTACTTTAAAAGGGGGTTATCCCCGGATTTCGTTCCGTATCGGCGGCAGGGAAGTAACGAATCCATTAATAGAGGAAAAACCGAGTGCTAAAAAGAGGATGTTGATTTTCAGCTTTGCGATATTAAAAATGCGTAGAAAACCATTCTCTGCAACATCCTCTGGCAAAGCTTATCGTAGTCTTTTTTCCGCGATATGAATAACCCTGCTGACGATACTGAGATCCGCCAGCCAAATATAGATTTTGCGACGGTATCCTGTCGTTATCCGCACACTTTTTTGCTAACTTCACGTTATCAGTAAGTGAAAAGCGGCACTAAAAAAACAGCCGAAGAGTGGATTTTCCCTTTTTTTGAGATATCTATGCAACTGACCACCGAGCGACTCATTCTCACCCGGCTGCAGCCGGAAGACTGGCAGCTGTTTTTACAGGTGCACAGCGATGAAGCCAGCATGCGCTTTATCAGCGCCGTGCCGCAGCTGGCGGACATCCGTCAGCGCTTTCAGGACCGTCTGGCCCCCTGGCAGATCACCAGTTTCCATATGCTGTGCCTGGTGGTGCGGCGCAAAGAGGATGGTGAAGCGGTGGGGCTGATCGGCACCAATGCAGAATGGGCACCGTACCGACAGGCGGAAGTCGGCTATTCGCTGCTCAGCCGCTATTTTGGCCTCGGCTATGGCAGCGAGGCGCTGGCCGCGCTATGCGAGTATTTGTTCCGTGAATGCGAGTTCCACAAGCTGAAGGCGCAGGTGGTGGAGGGCAACTGGGCGTCACGCCGGGTGCTGGAAAAAAACGGCTTCGAGCTGGAGGGCACGCTGCGGGATAATTATCTGCTGCGCGGGCATTGGGTGAATGACTGGCTGTTTGGGCGCGTAAATCCGCTGGAATAAAAAATTTTATCCGGCCTATCGACAGCCGTCGGAATATTACGCTATGTTCGTTGCACGGCCACCGCAGTGGCCGGCGTCGCTCGGACGGTCCGGGCGCTAACGTAAGCGAGCAAAAATACTATGGCTGATATCAGTTCAACCCGTCGTTTCTCCCGTATCGAACGCCTCCCACCCTACGTGTTCAACATCACTGCTGAACTGAAGATGGCCGCACGCCGTCGTGGGGAAGATATTATCGATTTCAGCATGGGCAACCCCGATGGCCCGACGCCGCCGCACATTGTGGAAAAACTCTGCACCGTTGCCCAGCGCGAAGACACCCACGGCTATTCCACCTCACGCGGCATTCCGCGCCTGCGCCGGGCGATTTCCCGCTGGTATGCCGATCGCTACCAGGTGGAGATTGACCCGGAATCGGAAGCCATTGTCACCATCGGATCGAAAGAGGGGCTGGCGCACCTGATGCTGGCAACACTCGATCACGGCGACACCGTACTGGTGCCCAATCCCAGCTACCCGATCCATATTTACGGCGCGGTGATTGCCGGTGCGCAGGTGCGTTCCGTGCCGCTGGTGGCGGGCGTCGACTTCTTTAACGAACTCGAACGCGCCATTCGCGAAAGCTATCCCAAGCCGAAAATGATGATCCTCGGCTTCCCGTCCAACCCGACCGCGCAGTGCGTGGAGCTGGACTTCTTCGAGCGGGTCATCGCTCTGGCGAAGCAGTACAACGTGCTGGTGGTCCACGATCTGGCCTATGCCGATATCGTCTATGACGGCTGGAAAGCGCCGTCGATTATGGAAGTTCCGGGCGCGCGTGACGTGGCGGTCGAGTTCTTCACCCTGTCAAAAAGCTACAATATGGCCGGCTGGCGTATCGGTTTTATGGTGGGGAATAAAGATCTGGTTGCGGCGCTGGCGCGCATCAAAAGCTATCACGACTACGGCACCTTTACGCCGTTGCAGGTCGCAGCCATTGCCGCGCTGGAAGGCGATCAGCAGTGCGTACGCGATATTGCCGAGCAGTACAAGCGCCGCCGCGATGTGCTGGTGAAAGGGCTGCACGAAGCGGGGTGGATGGTCGACAACCCTAAAGCTTCAATGTACGTCTGGGCCAAAATTCCCGAGCAGTACGCTCATCTGGGATCGCTGGAATTCGCCAAGCTGCTGCTGCAGGAAGCTAAAGTCTGCGTTTCTCCGGGAATTGGTTTTGGTGACTACGGTGACACCCACGTACGCTTTGCGCTGATTGAGAACAGCGACCGCATTCGCCAGGCGGTAAGAGGGATTAAAACCATGTTCCGGGCAGATGGCATTTTGCCATCTGCCGCGAAAGGTAGCGCGGAAACGCTCTGACCGCGAGCGAGATCAATAAGGGTCAGGCATGCCTGACCCTCTTTTCGGGAAGCGCTACAGCATCAGATAAAAGGTGCCGACCCACAGTACCAGGATAAACGAAATTCCCATAAACGCGTATTTCACGAACAGCTCCTCTGCGCGGTTACGGCTATGGCGATCCCGGACCAGCGTAACGCGAACAGAATCAACCTCAGGCGGACTTATTAATGCCAGACGCGCTAAGGCAGGGTCGCCGTGGGGAGCCCACGGCAGGATCGATCGCTAATTTACCCGCATTGCCTTGCAAAATAAAGGCGATTGTGCTGAGAACTTTCTCACATTTAGCGCATTTTTAATTCAGGAATCACCGACATTCCCACCCGCAGACGAGCCAGATCCGGCTGATCCCTCTCCAGAACGATTTTTACCGGCAGGCGCTGGACCACTTTTGTGTAGTTGCCGGTAGCATTATCCGCAGTGATGGCCGCAAACGTTGAGCCGGTTGCCGGAGCAATACTGTCAACGTGGCCGCGCAGGGTGACGCCGGGCAGGGCGTCAACGGTGATACTGACCGGCTGTCCGCTGCTGACGTGCGCCAGCTGCGTTTCCAGGAAATTCGCCAGCACGTAGCTTTGCTGTAGCGGCACGACCGCCAGCAGGCGCGTACCGGCAGACACCCACGCCCCTTCACGCAGTGCGCGTTGGCCTACCGTACCGGAAATCGGCGCGGTAATGCGGGTATAGGAAAGATTCAGCTCGGCCTGATCGACGCTGGCTTTCGACGCGGCAATATCGGCTTCCGCCTGGCGCACGCTGGCCTGCAGCACCGGAACCTGCTTACGCGCGGCCAGCACTGCGGCCTGGCTCTGTTTCACCTGCGCGGCGGCGCTCAGCATAGTGGAGTTCGATTTCTGCTGCTCGTCGGCGGTTGCCGTGCCGCTTTTCAGCAGCTGACGGTAACGCTCTGCATTTTGTCCTGCGTAGTTAAGCGACGCCTGGCTGGCGCTGACCGCAGCTTCATTCTGCGCAATCGTTGCCTGCTGCTGATCGAGCTGTGCCTGAACGCTGCTCAGCTTGGCCTCGCTAATTTGCAGGTTAGCCTGGGCTGTTTCCAGCGCCACGCGATAATCACGATCGTCAATTGTTGCCAGCAGGTCACCGGCCTTCACCTGCTGGTTATCCGTTACGCTAACCTGACTGATATAGCCGGAAATTTTTGGCGCCACCAGCGTGTAGTCGGCGGTAACCACCGCGTCGTTGGTGCGATAGTCGTGGCTGCCGATTGCCGACCAGATAAAAAAGGCCATCCCCAGCAGTGCCAGCAGCAATAGCGCCAGCAGTGAGGTACGTTTTGCAGGTGTGAAACTCATGATGTTGTTCTCGTTGTTGGCGAAGCAGAATTAATGAGAGTTTGTGGCGGCCAGACGCGTTTCGGCAGCCAGGCGGTCAGCAGGACCAGCAGCAGGGCAAAGCCGATAATCAAAAGATAGGTATCGCTGATGCTGAGGATTGTCGCCTGATGTTTTACCAGCGTGATGAAGTGGCTGAGATTTTCCGTCGAGCTGGCTGAACCATCCGGCAACAGCGGCTGCAGGCTGCTGGCCGCGTCGCTGCTGTTCGCCGTGATCAGCCAGGGGCGGTTACCGAGGTTATCGACCAGCACATGGGAGTGAAACTTCTCGCGATGGGTGAGGAAATTCTCCACCAGGCTGCCGGCCGCGACGCTGGAAAAACCGCGCACGGTATTGAACATCGCTGAGGCGAACGGCCCTTCCGGCGGCATCACCACGCTGGTGGCACTCATCAGTACCGGCAGGATCAGCATCGGCTGACCGAAGGCCTGCAGTGCCTGGATTAGCCAGAAATTCTGCCGCGCCCACTCATCGGTCAGCTGCGTGCCCAGCAGGCAGGAGGCGATCATCAGCCCGGCTCCGGCGGTTAACACCCAGCGGCAGTCCACCTGCCGCAGATTCAGTAGCGTAGCGACAAGCGGAGCAATGATCAGCTGCGGCAGACCGATAGTCAGCGCCAGTGGGGCAAACTGTGCGGTACGAAAGCCATCAATCTGCGCAAAATAGGCCGAAGGCAGCGCTGAGCCGGAGAGCGACACCATCAGTACCCCCGCCAGAACCAGCAGGCCGTGGGCGAGATTCTTACGCTGTAGCATCTGCAATTTAAACAGCGGCAGCGGGTGATACCACTCGTTAATAAAGAAGGTCACCAGCAGCGCGGCGGACGCCAGCAGCAGGCCGCCGATAAGCGGTGATTCAAACCACTCCAGGCGTTCCCCCTGGGTTAAGCCGAGGATCAGCAACGCCATACCGCTACAGCCGGTCAGCATCCCAAAGGCATCGATCTGCCGCAAACGTTCCAGGCGCAGCGGGTCCTGCGGCAGCCCCCAACCGATTAGCAGGGCGGCAATCAGACAGGGTGGGATCACCTGCCAGAAAGCAAACTGCCAGCCAACCGAATCGGTCCAGAAGGCCGCGAGGGAGGCGGCCATATTCGGACCAAAGGTCGCCGTCATCGCATAGGCCGCCAGGCCGTAAAGCTTGATAGTCGGCGGCAGGAAGCGCAGCGCCACGGTCATCAGCATCGGCGGCAGCGCGCCACCGAACAGGCCCTGAATGACACGAAGGGTGATAAACAGCGCGGGATCGGTCACTAGCGGCTGGATCACCGCCAGGCTGGCAAACCCTGTTGCTACCACCAGGGTAAAACGGCGCAGGGAAAAGGTCACCGCCAGCCACGGAGCGATCATCATCGCGGCGACTTCTGCGGCCTGGTAGGAAGAGGTGATCCAGCTGCCGGTATCATAGTCGATACCGATCGCCGCACGGATATCCGCCAGCGCCAGATCGGTTACGCGATCGTTAAGGCCGGAACTGAGCGTGGCAATCAGCACTCCGATCAGCCCGAGAGCCAGGCGCAGGGTAAAAGGATGCGGTGGCGGCATCGCCACCGGCGGGCTGTTCATAGCAGGTGCTCCGGGAGGATTATTATTATCGATGCAGTGTATTGCATCGTGATACATTGACGCAGATATTACATCTTGATGCAGTGTATTGCAATGCGATGCAGTGTGCCGGACAGGGTAAAAAAGTGCTACAGTAAGCCCGACATCAAGGAAAGAGAATCGTTATGTCTGAACCCTCAATACCGCACGACGAAGAACGGACCGGTGGCATTCAGGTCATCACCCGGGCGGCAAAAATTCTGGATGCGCTTGGCGCAAAACCTAACGGTATGAGCCTCGGCGAAATTGCGCTGGCGGTGGATTTGCCGCGTTCAACCGTACAGCGCATTGTTGCCGCGCTGGACTCGGTCAAGCTGGTACGCAGTCACGGTGCCGGTGGGGTTCGCCTTGGCCCGGCGCTTCTGCGGCTGATCGCCAATGTGCATACCGACGTGGTGACGATTGCTCAGCCCTGGCTTCAGGCGCTGTGCCAGGCAACGGGCGAAACGGTGTCGCTGGGCAGAGCAAGCGGGCTGCAGCTGGCCATCGTGCACTATGTGGTGGCCGATCGCGAACTGCGCGTGGTGCCGCGCATCGGTATGAACCTGCCGCTCTACAGCACCTCCGGCGGCCGTGCGCTGCTGGCGCTGGACAGCGATGAGGCCGCCCGGGAGCTGCTCGGCGAAGCCTACCAGGCAATCACCGATCTCACCGTGCGTGATTTCCCTGCGCTGCTGGCGCATTTAACGGAAATTCGCCATACCGGTCTGGCCTATGACCGTGGCGAAACGCTGGAAGGGGTGTCAACGATGGCGGTGGCTATCGATACTATTCTGGGGCGTTTCTCCATCAGTCTTCTGGTCCCCACTCCCCGTTTTGAAAGATTTGAAGATCATTACCGTCAGGAGATCCTGAAATGTAAGCTCGGGATGGTGGATGAAATTGGCAAAGTGGCATTGCGTGACTAACAGGAGAAAGCTATGAAAACGCTTTTGGTCGCCGTTGATAACTCTGGGATTGCTCGTAAGGTTGTGGCTCTGGCCACGGAACAGGCGCTGGCGCTGCGGGCCGAGGTGGTGGTGCTGTGCTGTATTGACGTCAGCTATGCGTCATCCGGGCCATTTGAGATTGAAGCCGGGGAAGATCCCGGTGATTTTGGCATGGCGCTGGACGAACAAAACACCGCTGAAGCCGTGGTACGGCGCGCACTGTCGGAACTGCAAAAGTCCGGCGTAACGGCGCGCGGACGGGTGATTGCCGGTGAATCGGCAGAAACCATCGTTGCCCAGGCTAATGCGCTGAACGCCGCGATGATTATTATGGGGCGGCGGCACCTTTCTTCATTTAACCGTCTGCTGAAAGGCTCGTGCAGCGCATCGGTGATAGAACGCGCCAGCTGTCCGGTTTTAGTCGACGTTCGGGCGGATTAAGCCCTTTTATCTCAGGCCGGCATAACCGGCCTGACTGCATCAGGAAAACCGTTTTGATTTCTCAACCCGTATTGATTTCTTCAGCGATCGCGCTGGTCTGGCTGGTGGTGATTGCGCTACTGGTGAAGCGCGGCAGCCTGGGGAAAATTGCCGCTTTGCTGCTGCTGATCCTGCCCCTGGCGGCGGGAAACCTTTATTACTTCCGCTGGATGGCACCGCAGCAGGCAGAGACGGCCCGACTGGATGCTGCCCAGCTAAAACTGGCGACGCTGCCGGTTTGGCGTACCGTCAAAGTGCAGCAGCTGGCCCTGTACAAGCAGGCCAGCGATGAGCTGCTGAACGGTCTGCATAGCGGTTTGACTGAGCAACAGGCTTTTGACCGACTGCGCCCGCTGGCGGCAGACCTGCTCAACCAGCGAATTAACGCTGCCGCCGACGATGATCTTATCGGCTATATGAAAGTGTCGCTTGAAGAGATGAAGCAGCTGCGCCAGCAGAGTACCGATCGCTGCTTCCGCTTCCTGTTCCCGCAGGTCAGGGGAGGCGTGGATATTGCCGAGTTGCTGCCGCAGCCGCTGGTTGAAAGTGAAATGCAGGCGATGGACCGGCTGTTAGTGAACAGCCGAGATGGCGATCGTGCGGTGGACTTGCCTCGCGGCCGCAAGCAGCTTCAGTCGGTAGTCAGAACGCTGTACGGAAAGTGGGGCAGTGACTTACAAACCCTTAACACTCCGGCAGAACCGGGCGTGGATGAAAGCAAACTCTGCGATATGACCATCGACCTTTATCAATCTGTGCTGGCACTTGCGGATAAAGATTCAGCCAACGTGTTGCGTATAATTATTAGTGGAACAGGTAATTAACCCTGAAAAAAAGCCCGCTCGCCGCGGGCACAAGTCATTAAGTAAAGCAATGATATAACAATAAAAAACCTGGTGTGGTTCCGACATTTGCGTTGTCTGGATGCATAGTCGCACTGAACGGCTGATAACGCCAGGCGTCTCCCCGAATTGATTCAATCGGTAAAACATTGCATTTTTCTGCTCTGTACTTTGTGAGGTATGCAGATGCACCGCTGAGTAAAAAAATGCAAATGCGCCGTAGTCTGATAGTCCCCGGAGGCGAGGTTGTTATCATGCTGCCCGGAGGAAATGAGCAATGATGAAAACAAAAATAACCGCCTTATTGGCACTGCTGCTGCTGGCCGGATGTACGTCCAGCAAGCCTGGCGCATTTGAAAAAGTGGACGAAGACCCGGCGGTGAATACCGTACAGTATCGCTTTAACCCGACTAAAGTGGACAAGGTGGCGCTGGCTGAAGATATCGAGCGTTACTGCACCGAAAGGGGATTTGATAAAGTAGAAGCGCTGTCTCCGCAGGAGAGCCACGTACCGGGATTAATGAAAACCTGGTATCAGTGTAATTACAGTATTAAAAGCTAAAAAAATGGGCGGATAACTATCCGCCCAAATTTTATCAATAATAACTACTCTTCTTTATTGTTATCTTGCCGTGCGCAGGCTTTGCCCGCCGTCGGTGAGATAGCTCACCGGATAAGTTTACCAGCCCCGATGCGGGCCGCCGTGATGGTGGCCACCATGATAGCCACCACCTCCGTGATATCCGCCTCCGCCATGATGAGGCGGTGCAACGATACAGCCGCTTAGCATGATAATCAGTGCCATTACAGAGGTCGCTTTCATTATATTTTTCATCATTTCACTCCTGCCATTTCGATACGTACAAATTTAACAAGGCAAAGTGGAGGAATAATGCTGGCAGTGTAGAGTTATTTAATTAGATATTTCAAATAATTTCAGCGGTGAGATTTATAATCTTTAAATTTTACTCTTAAATAAGAATAATATTAAACATACTCCAATTTGATAAGAATCATCTTAAATCAGGGTTGGATCGGATTCATCTCCGTGAAGCCGCCAGATTTATTGTTGTGCTTCTGATACTGAAATAACGTAAATTCTATCCGTACATTCTCATCAAGGAGCGGTAATGAGCTATCAGGTAGAAAACGTACTGCGCGCGCAGACCGAGCTGGGCGAATGCCCGCTGTGGGACAGGCAGCAGCAGGTGCTGTGGTTTGTCGATATTCTTGCTCCGGCGCTGCATCGTTTCGATCCATCCAGCGGTGAGCATCAGGTTTGGCCGGTTGCGGAAGATATTGGCTGCATCGGCCTGCGCGAAGAAGGTGGGTTGATTGCCGCACTGCGCAGCGGGGTGTGTTTCCTTGATGAACAGGGGAAAATCGTCCGGCGGATCGCCGAAAACCCCGGTGAAGCGGCGCGGAGCCGCTTTAACGATGGTCGCGTCGATCCCTTTGGCCGCTTCTGGTGCGGCAGCCTGTGGGAACCCCAGGATCGTAACGGCGGCAAACTGTGCCGCGTAGACGAGAATCTGCGGCTGACGGTTCAAGCGGAGGACGTCAAAATTTCTAACGGGCTGGCATTTTCACCCGATCGCCGCTGGATGTATCACACCGATACGCCGAACGGCCTGATGTATCGCTATCCGCTCGATGCCGCAGGTGAGCCGGGAAAAAGGCAGGTGGTCAGGCACTTTATCCAGCAGCAGGGCGGTTTACCGGACGGCGCTGCGGTGGACAGCGAAGGTTTCTACTGGTCGGCAATGTTCGACGGCCAGCGGGTGATTCGCCTTGACCCAACCAGCGGTGACATTGTTGATGAGATCCCGCTGCCGGTGCGCTGGCCCACCATGGTGGCGTTTGGCGGCAGCGATTTGAAAACGCTGTATATCACCAGCTCGCGTGAAAACCGGACGCCTGAAGAACTGGCGAAGTATCCGCAGTCCGGCGATCTGTTCGCGGTGCGGGTCAGCGTGGCCGGATTGCCCGAGCCGCGCTTTATCCATCAATAAAGAAAAACCGCCGTCGGTCAGGACGGCGGTTCTGCTTATCAATCCGCTATCAGGCGTGCTGCAGTTCTTTTTTCTGCTGTGCGCTGGCGTTTGGCATGCGGATCACCGCAGACATCAGCAGTGAGACTACCAGTAGCGCCATAATCAGGCTGAAGGTCACCATAAAGCCACCGAACAGGGAGGCAATCAGCGAGCCAAGCACGCTACCGATACCGAAGCCGAGGTAAATCACGCCGTAGTTTTTGGTCAGGTTATTGAGGCCGAAGAAATCACTGACCAGCGATGGATAAACGGTAATGGTGCCACCGAAGCTGAAGGCTACGCAGGCGACGGCAATAAAGAAGGTGGTTTCATTCATGCTGCTGAACAGCAGGATGCCCATACCGCAAAGGGAGACCACCTGCGCCAGGCTGATCACCCGAATACGCGCTACCTTATCAGACATAATGCCCAGCACCAGGCGACCGCTGAGGTTAGCGATAGCGATAATGGTGACTGCGCTGGCGGCGGTCTGCGCGCTGAGGTGAACCAGGCTCTCACCGATATCCTTCGCCACGCCAATCACATACAAACCGCTCATGCAGGCTGTCAGGAACATCAGCGCCAGCATCCAGTACTGCGGCATACGCATAGATTCTGCCAGCGTGAAATCGCGAGCTGGCTGAGCGCTGCTGCTACTGGCTGATGCTTTCTGCAGTGGTGCATCTTTCATCATCAGTGAACCCAGCACGATCATGCTCATCGCCAGTCCGCCCCAGATCATAAAGGTGGTTTCCAGGCTGTTCACGCTGAGCAGGTAGCTACAGATAAATTTAAAGCCCAGGCTACCCAGTCCGTAAGCACCGATTGAGCAGGCAGAAATCAGGCCTTTACGCTCCGGGAACCACTTCACGCAGTTAGACAGGGTGATCAGATAACCCGCGCCATCCGCCAGGCCGACCAGCACGCCAGCGGTCAGGTACAGCATAAACAGGTTATCAGCCTGCGAGGTCAGCATCAGACCCGCGGCCATCAGTAAACCGGCGGACAGCGTGACCTTACGCACGCCAAAACGCTCCTGCAGTTTCCCGGCAACGGAAGAAGCCAGGGCCAGGCCAAGACTCAACAGACCAAAGGAGAATGCGACCTTACTGATCGGTGCATCCAGCTTGCTGGACAGCTGTCCGTTGAACAGGCTCCAGGTATAAACCGAACCGAGGGCAAACTGAGTAATGATGGTGCCAATCAGGGTTAGCCAGCGGGTGCGGTTAACGCTGCTGCTTAATGTTGGTGTGCTCATGAAATTCTCCCAATGGGAATGCTAAGAATCTTTAAATTGGGGAAATTTTAAGCCTGCCAGCGATACAGGCGGCGGTAAAAGGCATGAAGTGCCGCATTCAGGGAATGAAATGCACGGATAGCGACATGAATGGCATCTGGCAGCCGTTTTGATGGACTTGAAGTAAAGTGAATATATTGATTTAAGTCAATTTTTTTTAAAATTTAGCAGCCGGGTCGTGTGGTGTCAATGGGGCGACGGTGGTTGATAATAGTGGCCGAGAAGGCAGCGGTAGTTCTTTTCCTGCTGCTCGCGCTGTTTGCCAGATGGAGACGTAGCCTGACATTAAGTTCACCGGATCTACGGAGGGAGTCAAATACTCCTTTTGTGGTGTTATGTCGATATTTATTCATCTCTACTTTTAACATAGTAAAAAATCCAATATCGATGTTCGTTTGGTATTTTTCTTATTTTTGCGTGTTAGCTCAAGTAATGGTTAACATTCTCAGTATTGAAAAGTGTATTTAAATGAACTTATCCTAAGAAACCTCTTATTAATTTTGGTGTTTATGAGGAAATAATGATATTGGTCAATTTTTCGTTGTTTTAGTGTTTTATTTTGTAATGCCCTGTTAAAACTTGCGATGTTTCTTTCTTTTAACGTGTGCCGAAGCGAAATTTGGTTGTTTTACGACTATTTTTTCGTGAAAACAGAAGGGTGTTTGTTTTTTAATAACAAGAGTTTTCTAATTTTTATGTTTATATTTGCGTATTTGATTAATTAAGTCTGAATGCTCTATTATCGCCCGAAAAGAAATTAAGACTGCAATTCTTTACATGGCGATATCAAAGAGGGATTTATGAGCGACAGCTTCCAGAAGGAAATACCAAAAGCACGTATTAATCTGAAACTCGATCTTCATACCGGCGGTGCCAGTAAGAAAATGGAATTACCGCTGAAATTACTGGTTGCCGGTGATTTCAGTAACGGGCAGGAAACCGCACCGTTATCAGAACGCAGTAAAACAGACATTAATAAGAATAATTTCAACAGCGTACTGGCGGAATATTCTCCGTCGGTGGATCTCACCGTTGAAAACACGCTGGCCGGAGACGGTAGCGAAGAACATATTCATCTCACCTTCCGTAATATGAAGGATTTCACCCCTGAACAGGTGGCCCGCCAGATACCTCAGCTCAAGGCCATGCTGGCCATGCGCAACCTTCTCCGCGATCTGAAAGCCAATCTGCTGGATAACCAGAACTTCCGCAAAGAGCTGGAAAAAATCCTGCTTGACCCGGCACTGAGCAATGAACTGCGTAGCGAACTGTCCGCGATGGTGCCGGAACAGGCATAAACGGTCGCAATGATTAACGGATTAACAAGAGAATATGCTGATGTCTGTACAAAATGAGAATGCTACTGCTGCGGAAAATGTCACCCTTGAACATCCGCAGGCGGGCGGCGTTTATGCTTCCCTGTTTGAAAAAATCAACCTCCATCCGGTTTCCTCTCTCAGCGCGCTGGATATCTGGCAGGATGCACAGGCGATGTCCGATGCAACCGCCGATGAGCGCCTGACCGCCGGTATGCAGGTATTTCTGGAACGCCTGCGCCAGACAGGAACCAAAGTTGAGAAGCTGGATAAAGCGCTGATTGACCACCATATTGCCGAGCTGGATTTCCAGATTGGCCGCCAGCTTGACGCGGTACTGCACCATCCGCAGTTCCAGGCCGTTGAGTCGCTGTGGCAGGGCGCTAAATCGCTGGTGGATAAGACCGACTTCCGCCAGAACGTCCGAATTGAGCTGCTGGATCTGTCTAAAGAGGATCTGCGCCAGGACTTTGAAGACGCGCCGGAAGTGATTCAGAGCGGTCTCTATCTGCAAACCTACGTGGCGGAATATGACACTCCGGGCGGCGAACCGATTGCCGCGCTGATTTCGGCCTGGGAGTTCGACGCTTCGGCGCAGGACGTGGCCCTGCTGCGCAATATCTCTAAAGTCTCCGCCGCCGCCCATATGCCATTTATCGGCTCGGCCGGGCCGAAATTCTTCCTGAAGGAGTCGATGGAAGACGTGGCGGCCATCAAGGACATCGGCAACTACTTTGACCGTGCGGAATACATTAAGTGGAAATCCTTCCGCGACACCGATGACTCGCGCTATATCGGGCTGGTAATGCCGCGCGTGCTGGGCCGTCTGCCGTACGGACCGGACACCGTGCCGGTACGCAGTTTTAACTACGTGGAAGAGGTGAAAGGCCCGGATCACGATAAATACCTGTGGACCAACGCCTCGTTTGCCTTTGCGTCCAACATGGTGCGCAGCTTTATTGATAACGGCTGGTGCGTGCAGATCCGTGGCCCACAGGCCGGCGGTGCGGTGAAAGACCTGCCGATCCACCTGTACGACTTAGGGACAGGCAATCAGGTGAAAATCCCGTCTGAGGTGATGATCCCTGAAACCCGCGAATTTGAGTTCGCCAACCTTGGCTTTATTCCGCTGTCTTATTACAAGAACCGCGACTATGCCTGCTTCTTCTCGGCCAACTCCACTCAGAAACCGGCGCTGTACGACACCGCCGACGCCACCGCCAACAGCCGGATCAACGCCCGCCTGCCGTATATCTTCCTGCTATCGCGCATCGCTCACTATCTGAAGCTGATCCAGCGCGAGAACATCGGTACGACTAAGGATCGTCGCCTGCTGGAGCTGGAACTGAACACCTGGATACGTGGCCTTGTCACCGAGATGACCGATCCTGGCGACGAGTTGCAGGCCTCCCACCCGCTGCGTGACGGCAAAGTGGTGGTGGAGGATATCGAAGATAACCCGGGCTTCTTCCGCGTGAAGCTGTATGCGGTGCCGCACTTCCAGGTGGAAGGGATGGACATCAATCTGTCGCTGGTCTCGCAGATGCCGAAAGCGAAAGCATAAGGGCGCTGAATGAGAACGGAACAACCGTTATGGGGCCGGGGCATTATGCTCTCGCCCCAGCATTTTCAACAGCAGGCTGCTTATGCGGCCTGGTCTGCGGAATTTATTGCACGTCTCGGGTTGTGCCGGCCGTGGGGTGTGATCGAAGCCTCTTTCGAAGATGATGCGCTGAAACTGGGCCGCCTGCAGGCCCGGCGTCTGTGCATTCGTTTCCAGGATGGAACACTAATTGACACCAGCAATGCCGATGCGCTTCCCCCGGTGCTGCCGCTGGAAGGAGAACAGGGTGAAATGGTCGTGCTGCTGGCACTGCCGCTGCTGCGAGCGAACGGCGGTAACTGCCTGAAACCCGAAGAAGCTGCCGAACGTCCGGTACGTTATCGCCAGCGCTGGCGTGATATTCGCAATCAGTTTGGCGATGACGATCGCCAGATTGCGGTGATGCAGCATGAGCTTTGTCTGCGTTTTGCCCATCAAAACAACAGCGACTACCTCACCTGTCCCGTTGCGCGTCTGCATCTGGACTCGCAGGGGCTATGGTCGCTGGATGACAGCTTTCTGCCGCCGATGCTTACCCTGCAAAGCAGCGGCTGGCTGATGCAGCAGCTTGATCAGCTCATGGTCCAGTTGCGTGCCCGCTTAACGAGGCTGATGGCGATGCGCCGGGAAAGTAACGCACGCATGGCGGATTTCGCCGTCGCTGATGTGTCGCTCTTCTGGTTGCTCAATGCGCTAAACGGCGCTGAGCCGGTACTGGCGCAGTTTCTGCAGTATCCACAGAGTGCACCGGAACGTCTGTATCCTGAACTGGCCCGGCTGGCCGGCAGCCTGCTGACCTTTTCGCTGGAGCATCAGAGCGGTGCGATCCCGCCATGGCAGCACGAACGGTTGAACGATGTGTTTCCTCCGTTGTTTGCGCTGCTTAATGAGCTGCTGGAAGCCAGCTTGCCATCGCGCGTAGTGGCGATTGAGCTTAGCCACGATAAGCGCATGCGTCAGTGGCTGGCGCGTCTGCAGGACCCTCGCCTGCGCGACGGGGCGGATTACTACCTTTCCGTTCGCTCCTCCCAACCTGTTGCACAGCTGCTGGAGCAATTCCCGCGCCAGTGCAAGGTCGGCAGTCCGGATTATGTCACCAGTCTGGTCAACGCATCCCGCCAGGGGATACCTCTCAAGCCGCTCAGCCATGTTCCTGCCGCCATCCCACTTCGGCTGGAGAACCAGTATTTCTCGCTGGATCTCACCCACCCGGCAGCGCGGGAAATGCTGGAAAGCGGCAACTGTATGTTCTACACGCCGGGCACGCTGGGCGAGCCTGAACTTGAACTTTACGCGGTACTAAGAACATGAGTGAGAGCAAACGCAGAGCGGTCTCATCCGTCGATATTGATGCGCTATTTCAGGATACCTGGTTACAGGTTATCAGCCTGCGCCACGGCCCACTGTTTCAGGAGGGAGAAGGCTACCTTCTCTGGCAGCGCTGTGTAGCGGAAATAGAACGTGTACAGCAGTCGCTTAACGACGGAGGGGTGGATGACGCCGGCCGTCAGCATATTCTTACCGCACACTGCGCCCTGCTGGATGAGGCGGTGAAAAGCCGTGGCGTGCAGGACGACGCCTGCATGCAGTGGTACGACATGCCGCTACAGGGGCATTTTCTTGGCACGATTGAGGCGGGGGACACGTTGTGTGACCGCATGCGCGCCGTGCTGCGTGAAACGCAACCCGATGCTGCCGTGTTGACCTGTTTTCACCGGGTCATGCTGTTGGGATTTATCGGTAGCTATCATTCGCTGGACGATCCTCAGCGTGAGCAGCTGGTTAAGATGCTGAACGATCGGGTTCCACCGTTTACTCCGCAGGATCAACCGGTGCTGGCGAATGCTTATGCGGCGAGCCGTATCGGCCCATGGTTTACATCCTGGCCGCTGCGTATTGGCGTGAGCGTCGCGATCCTTATTACGCTCTGGTGGGGGTTGGACCGATCCCTGGACAGGATGTTGGCGACCCTGCTGCCGGGAGTGATTCCATGACCTCTACGCAGCGCAGCGTGCTGGCGATATGGGGAGCACTGCTGAGCGCCGTTGTATGCCTGGGTTTTTTGCCGCTCCCACTGCGCGCAGCAACAGGGATAACGCTGATTTGCATTGGCGCGATCGCAGTCGTCTGGTTTCTGATGGCCCGTGGCAGGGGACATAAGGCGGCGATTCGCTTCGACAATTTGCCGGACGCCAGCTGGCGGCAGCCGGTGGTGCTGGTGTGTGGTGATATTTCACAAGTGTGGCCGCAGGAGTCTCCGGTACTGGTGCTGTCGCAGGGCTGCTGGATCAACGTCGCGAATCACCAGGACATGGAACAGGTTGCCCGCCATCTGCTGTGGCTGCGCCCCGACTGGGGACGCCAGCTGTCGCTGATGGTGAACATCTCTCCGCAGCTGCAAACGGATACGGAAACGCTGACTGGCCGTTTACTGACCCTGCGCTGGCAGTTAAGCCAGCTGCGCCGAGAAACCGGCTGTGCGATCCCGCTGCTGCTTCATGCTCAGTTGGGTTGCAGCATGATGCACGAAAACCTGTGGCAGACCGCGATTGCAGATCACGCTATCCAGGTCTGGCGTGAAGGAGCGCCCCCGTTATCGGTAGCAACCTGGAGCGCCAGCGAGGGGGCCCAGGCTGTGCAGTCGCAGGTGATCATCGGAAGCCTGTCCGCATGGTTTAGCCAGCATGTAGCCGCAGTGTTTACTGATGAAAATCCGGATATCCCTGCTGTGCTGCCTGTGGCGATCGTTTGGGGGGCTGGCCCTGCTCTTGCCGGTGCCTTACCGGAGTCTGCCTGGCTCAACTGGCTGCGTAAGCACAGCGCGATGCAGCATGTTTCTGGCTGGTCTCCCGCGCCAGACAACGCGACCACGCACCCGGTACTGCCTGACTTTATCCTGCCCCTTTTACCCCGGGGGGCGGGATTGACACCCCGCCAGCGCCTGTACCGTGCCGGACTGACGGCCTTTACCTTTGCGGCGATTGTGGCGCTGTGCAGCAGCGGCTGGAACAACCGTCAGCTGCTGCAGCGGATGAATTTCGATATCCAGCATTTCTATCGTATCGCCAGCGGCGACCACATTCGTAAAGCCGAGGCCCTTAAGATCCTACAGCAGGATGCCGCGCAGCTGGATGGCTGGGCCCGCAACGGAGAGCCGATGTCTCTGGGGCTCGGATTATATCGGGGTGAAAGCCTGCGTCTGCCGATTCTGACGGCGATTCGCTCCTATACACCGCCATCTCTACCGCAGACGCAGAAAACGTTGCCGAAGGCCCAACAGGAAGCCGCGCCGCAAATTATTCGCCTCGACAGTATGTCGCTGTTCGATTCCGGCAAGGCAGAGCTGAAGGCGGGATCGACGAAAATGCTGGTTAATTCCCTCGTGGGAATCAAGGCGAAACCAGGCTGGCTGATCGTGATCAGTGGACACACTGATAACACCGGTAATTCCGGGCTTAATCAGGCGCTGTCGCTGAAGCGTGCGGAGGCGGTTCGCAACTGGATACGCGATACCGGCGACGTGCCGGAAAGCTGTTTTGCAGTACAGGGCTATGGCCAAAACCGCCCGATTGCAACCAATGACACGATGGAAGGGCGGGCGCTCAACCGCCGTGTCGAAATCAGTCTGGTACCGCAGGCCGATGCCTGTCAGATACCGGACAAAACCCCAGCGTCATCTCAGGATGATGACGTATCACAACACAATGGAGAGTAATTCCATGGCAATTCCTGTTTACCTTTGGCTAAAAGACGACGGCGGCGCGGACATCAAAGGGTCCGTTGACGTACAGGATCGTGAAGGCAGCATTGAGATCGTGGCCCAGGAACACAACCTGTACATCCCGACCGATAACAACACCGGTAAGCTGACCGGTACTCGCATCCACACCCCGTTCCTGTTCACCAAGGAAATCGATGCGTCCAGTCCGTACCTGTAAAAGGCCGTCACCACCGGGCAGACACTGAAATCTGCGGAGTTCCGCTGGTATCGCATCAACGATGCAGGCCAGGAAGTGGAGTATTTCAATACCAAACTGGAAAACGTCAAGCTGGTGAAAGTGAATCCGAAGATGCATGACATCAAGGACCCCGCCTACGAGAAACACAACCATCTCGAACAGATCGAGCTGCGTTACGAAAAAATCACCTGGACCTACAAAGACGGCAACATCATTCATTCCGATTCCTGGAATGAACGCGCCACGGCGTAAGTCTCCGGCGGGCAGATTTCCTGTCCGCCTTTTTTGTTTTTGCCGAACGCCTGTGGTTACGGGCGTTCAGCAAAAATAACCCTATGGAAATTCGACCTGATGCGCTTTGAGTTCTTTGCATAAAGAAAAGCGATGGGCGGTAGCGTGCCTCAAGGTCCCTGACAGCGAGTTAACTAACATGGAAAACCCCGCAATTCTCCTGCGTCGTCTCAACCCTTACTGTGCCCGCGCGATGGAAGGCGCAGCGTCGTTGTGCCAGATCCGCGCTCACGCAGAAATTTTGCCGGAACACTGGCTGCTGAAGTTGTTGGAGCAGGGGGAGGGCGATCTGACGGTGCTGGCGCGCCGCTATGAATGGGATATGGACGGGATGTGGCAGTCGCTGCTGGACTGGCTGGATAGCCTGCCGCGTTCGGTGCGCGGACGCCCGCAGCTGTCAGAGAATCTCCAGTCGCTGATGCAGCAAGCCTGGCTGCGGGCGTCGCTGGCGGGGGAAGAAAGTATTCGCAGCATTCATCTGCTGATGGTGCTGATCGACAAACCGAAAACGGTGCGCTGCGACGGGCTTTGGCCGCTGCTGACCCTGGGTCAAATACAGCTGGAACGCCTGCGCCCGCTGCTGGACAGGCAGTCGGACGAGCGCCCGGAAGTCCAGCAGGAAGCGGAGCTGGCACGTATCCCGGCAACGGAAGAAACGATCGCCACTGCGGCTGACGGCACTGTGAACCATGAGAACGCGTTGTCTCCCGCACTGCAGAATGCGCTGGATAAATTCACCCTCGATGTAACCGCAAAAGCACGGGAGGGAAAAATCGACCCGGTATTTGGCCGCGATACTGAAATCCGCCAGATGGTGGATATCCTTTCCCGCCGCCGTAAAAACAATCCGATTCTGGTGGGCGAGCCGGGCGTAGGTAAAACGGCGCTGGTGGAGGGGCTGGCGCTGCGGATTGCTGAAGGTAACGTACCGGAGAGCCTGAAGCCGGTCAGCCTGCGTACGCTCGATCTTGGACTGTTACAGGCCGGTGCGGGGGTAAAAGGTGAATTTGAGCAGCGGCTGAAAAACGTCATTACTGCGGTACAGCAGTCACTCACGCCGGTACTGCTGTTTATTGATGAAGCACACACGATAATCGGTGCCGGTAACCAGGCGGGCGGCGCGGACGCGGCTAACCTGCTGAAACCGGCGCTGGCGCGCGGCGAATTGCGCACCATCGCTGCAACTACGTGGAGCGAATACAAACAGTATTTTGAACGCGATGCGGCCCTGGAGCGCCGCTTCCAACGGGTTTTAGTGGACGAGCCGGATGATGATACCGCCTGCCTGATGCTTCGCGGTCTGAAATCCCGCTACGCGGAGCATCACGGCGTTTATATCACCGACGATGCGGTACGCGCGGCCGTCACGCTTTCCCGCCGTTACCTTACCGGGCGACAGCTGCCGGATAAAGCGGTGGATCTGCTGGATACCGCGGCTGCCCGCGTACGGATGAGCCTGGATACGCTGCCGGAAGCGATTGTGCATCTGCAAGCGCAGATAAATGCGCTGGAGCTGGAGGAACAGGCGCTGCGGGAAGATATTGCCGCTGGCAGCCCCCCGAAAAGCGAACGGTTGCACGACATTGCCCATCAGCGTGAGCGGCTCAGCGCAACCCTGCAACATTCGCAGGCGCGACTGGCGGATGAAAAAAGCCTGGTGCAGCAGCTGATTGCGCATCGTCAGCAGGCCGATTCGACGGATGCAGCAGGCTTACGGCAGCAGCTGGCTAGCTTGCAACAGGACGAGGCCCTTATTCAGCTGGATGTGGATAGCCGTACGGTAGCAGGCGTAATCGCTGACTGGACCGGCGTGCCGCTCTCTTCTCTGATGAAGGATGAACAGACAGAACTGCTCAATCTGGAAGCGGAGATGGCGCGGCACGTAATAGGCCAGGATGCGGCACTCAATGCGATAGCCCAACGACTGCGTGCGGCCAAAACCGGATTGACCCCGGAAAATGGCCCGCAGGGGGTATTTCTGCTGGTGGGCCCGAGCGGCGTGGGCAAAACCGAGACCGCGCTGGTACTGGCCGATGTGCTCTACGGCGGTGAGAAATCGCTGATTACCATCAACCTTTCCGAATATCAGGAACCGCATACCGTTTCGCAGTTAAAAGGCTCACCGCCGGGGTACGTCGGTTACGGACAGGGGGGCATTCTGACCGAAGCGGTGCGTAAACGCCCCTATAGCATTGTGCTGCTGGATGAGGTTGAAAAAGCTCATCGCGACGTTATGAACCTGTTCTATCAGGTGTTCGACCGTGGATTTATGCGTGATGGCGAAGGGCGTGAAATCGACTTTCGCAATACGGTGATCCTGATGACTTCTAATCTGGGTAGCGATGCGCTGATGCAACTGTTGCAGGAACAGCCGGAAGCCACAGAAAGCGATTTGCATCAGCTGCTGCGCCCGGTGCTGCGCGACCACTTCCAGCCCGCGCTGCTGGCACGCTTCCAGACGGTAATTTACCGATCGCTGGCACAGGAACCGATGCGTGCCATCGTCCGGATTAAGCTCGAACAGGTTAGCAAGCGCTTGCATCGGCACTATGGGCTGAAAACACACATTGCCGACAGCCTTTACAACGCACTGACCGCCGCCTGCCTGCTGCCGGACACCGGGGCGCGCAACGTGGACAGCCTGTTAAACCAGCAGATCCTGCCAGTGCTGAGCCAGCAACTACTGGTGCATATGGCGGCGAAGCAGAAGCCACAAACGCTGACGCTCGGCTGGGATGAGGACGACGAGATCGTGATGGAGTTTGATGGCGAAACGGCAGAAGAACAAGGAGAGCAGCCATGAGTGCAGCACCGCTTAGCGTGGCATTCAGCCACAGCCACCACCTGCTGGCGGTACGCGGCAGTGATGCGGATCTGGACGTCCTGGTCTTTGAAGGCCGGGAGGCGCTAAGCCAGCCGTTCAGTTACCGCATTGAGTTCACCAGCAGCCAGCATGCCATCAGCAGGGAAAGCATGCTGCTGAAACCGGCGTCGCTGACGCTGCAGGCCCCGGTGGATCAGGGCCGGGGGATTAAAATCCAGCAGCCGGTGCGGGTGATCCAGGGTGTGGTTACGGGGTTTGACCGCCTCAGCACCTCAAAAGACGAGACGCGCTATGCCCTGACGCTGCAGCCCCGGCTGGCGCTGCTGGACCGCTCGCACCAGAACGCCATTTATCAGGACATGTCGGTGCCGCAAATCGTGGAGAAAATCCTGCGCGAGCGCCACGACATGCGCGGTCAGGATTTCCTGTTCTCGCTGGTGCAGGACTATCCGCGCCGCGAGCAGGTGATGCAGTACGGCGAGGACGACCTGCACTTTATCCGCCGTCTGCTGGGGGAAGTGGGTATCTGGTTCCGCTTCACCACCGACACGCGGCTGAACATTGACGTGGTGGAGTTTTACGACAGCCGGCAGGACTGTGAGCCGGGCCTGACCCTGCCCTCGGTCCCGCCGTCGGGCCAGCATTCCGTGGGCGTGGACTCGGTGTGGAACATGGAAAGCCATCACCGGGTGGTGCAGAAGCAGGTCAGCACCCGGGATTACAACTACCGCCTGGCCACGGAAGACATGAACGCGCAGGTGGATGTCACGCGCGGCGACCCGACCACCTGGGGTGATGCCTACCATTATGCCGACAACTACCTGACGCCGGGCAGTGCGCACGACCGCAACCCGGCCCCGGAGACCGGCGCATTTTATGCCCGCATCCGTCATGAACGCTACCTGAACGGGCAGACGCAGATCCGCGCCACCAGCAGCAGCCCGACACTCTCTCCGGGGCAGGTGCTGAAGGTGACCGGGGGTGATGAAGTGGCGGCGGTGTTTGCTGACGGCGTGGTGATTACGGCGATAAGCAGCCACGCGCGCCGTGACGCCGACTTTACCGTGCATGTTGACGGCATCCCGGACGGCACCGACTTCAGCTTTCGCCCGGCACCCGGCTCCCGTCCGGTGATGGCCGGTACGCTGCCGGCCCGGGTGACCAGCACCACGCCGAACGACACCTACGGCCATATTGATAAAGACGGCCGCTACCGGGTCAACATGCTGTTTGACCGGGATAACTGGGAAACCGGCTTTGAAAGCCTGTGGGTACGCCAGTCGCGGCCGTACGCGGGGGATACGTACGGCCTGCACCTGCCGCTGCTGGCGGGGACGGAAGTGGCGATAGGCTTTGAGGACGGCAACCCGGACCGGCCATACATTGCCGGGGTGCTGCACGACTCGGCGCACGGCGACCACGTCACCATCCGTAACTACAGACGTAACGTACTGCGCACGCCGTCAAACAACAAAATCCGGCTGGATGATAACCGCGGGCAGGAACACATCAAGGTCTCGACGGAGTACGGCGGCAAAAGCCAGCTGAACCTGGGTCACCTGGTGGACAGCGAGCGGCAGAAGCGGGGCGAAGGTTTTGAGCTGCGGACGGACAGCTGGGGCGCGATACGGGCGCAGAAGGGGATATTTATCTCGGCGGATGGCCAGGCGAAGGCGCAGGGCGAGGTGCTGGAGATGGGGGCGGCGGTCAGTCTGCTGAAAGGGGCCGTGAACCAGCTGACAGAATGGGGACCCGTTGCGCAGGCTCACTATAATGTTGCCCCGGATGTTGTGCCGCTGAGAGCATTATTTTCAGGTGCCAGCGAGCTTAAAGAATCCACGCTGCTGATGTCAGCACCGAAAGGTATCGCCGCCGTCACCCCGGAATCGGCATTAGTCCACAGCGGGAAAGGTCTGTATCTGCAAAGCCTGGGCGAAATCAACATCAGTACGGCGAAGCGCTATTCAGTTAACGCGAGCCAGGCTGTCTCCTTGCTTGCTCAACGGGAAGGTATGCGCCTGGTGTCGGCTAAAGGCCCGCTGGCCGTAGAGTCACATGCTGATACGCTTTCGCTGACGGCACTGAAAGATGTCACGGTGCAGTCCACCCAGGGCCATCTTCAGCTAACGGCGAAAAACGGGATCACGCTTGCCTGCGGCGGGGCCTATATCCGGCTGACTCCAGCGGGTGAAGTGGAGATTCATGGGCCTGGCTTGCTGAGCCTGAAGGGACAGCATAAATGGATGGGCCCGACGAGCCAGGACTTTCCTCTGCCGGAGCTGCCATCGTCAGTGTGTAAAGAGTGCCTTAAAAAGGCGCAGGAGCTTGCGCAGGGTTTTGTGCCAAGGGAGGCATAATTGAACATGTCCGGCATCACCAATTGGATAAACAAGCTTCAGCATACCTGTGCTGAAATTGAAGCTAACCACCTCGATTTTATTATCGACCAGTGCGGTATCGATTTTTCAGTTATCCCGGTACTGAAGGAGTTTAGCCCCCACCTTAAATGGCAGTCTCTTTACCAGGGATTACCGGAGGATGCCCTGCAGGAAGAGGCTCCACTGCTGGTAAGGATTACGCTAAAAGACCCACAGCAGCGGCAGTGGTTTATTGAGCTGGCGCAGAAAGCACAAGAAACTGCTCCGCTGCTGGTGATCGGCTCCCAGTGGTCTTTTTCTGCATTGGCGGAATGGTTAACGGACTGCACCGATGCAACGCATGAGGGGCGTGCGGGTCTGTTTCGCTACTTTGATGCGAGAATTTTCCCTTTTTTGTTCTCCGATATTTTGTCTCCAGAGCAGCAGGCCCAGCTGCATCGCCCAGCGCTGTTCTGGAGCTGGCTGGATCGTGATAACCATCCTGCGCTGCTGATAGGTAACGGGGCACAGCCCGGAAAAAGTGAAAAGTGCCAGAAAATAGCCTTCAGCGATAGTCAGTTCGAATGCCTGATGTGCATTTGCGATGTGAAGCTGTTGCTGCGCCACCGGCACATTGCTGAGGACGGGTTTACTTCTCAGGAAGAACGGTTTTCGGCCTGTTTCCAGGCCATGCTTTCTGCGACGAAAAAAGGAATCTTGCTGGACAAAGAACGAGAGGACTGGGTGATAAGCGCTCTTGCTGAACGATATCATACCGAATCCTGAACGCTCTCTTACGATGATATTCGTTAGCGGCTGGCGGATATTGTGGTTAAGCAATACGCAACCGATCTCTACATTTATCAAAGGAATGCAAAATGAAATCACGCTATTACCTTGCGGCGCTGGGTGCGCTGCTGCTGACCGGCTGCAGCCAGCCTGCCGCGAAGGCGCAAATCCGCAGCGGCGGCAGCGGGACCATTGAGGCGATCAACCATACCAAATGGGCGATCAACCACTTCAGCGTGAACGGCCAGTCGGGAATAGACATTATCGGGCCATATCAGGGCGGCGGCGGGGGCTGCTGCTTTGGCGTGCCGTCGAAATGGCGACCGGGTATGACGGTTAAAATCGACTGGGAAACTGGAGTGGGCGGGTCGGAGGGTTTTCCTGGCTTTGGTGATGACGCGAAATATCTTGCCTGGGAAAAAAAAATGAAGGCCCAGAATAAGCAGCACAGCACGGTTGTGCGCGTGCCGGACTATACGGGGCAAGAAACCTGTGGGATCACGGTACATTTTTTGCCCTGTGACGAGGTTAAGGTGACCACCAGCTGTGTGGTTTATGGCTATCCGGGCCATCCAATTAAGGACCCGATTAAGATGACGGAGCCGAAAGTATGTCCGAAATAATCACCGATCTTCACTCACTCCCCCTCAGCACTGTTTAGCCATGTCTGGCCGGCAGGCCATGGCTAAGCAGTGTGCACGTAATCCGTTCATTGAATAAAGGAATGCAAAATGAAATCACGCTATTACCTTGCGGCGCTGGGTGCGCTGCTGCTGACCGGCTGTAACCAGCCTGCCGCGAAGGCGCAAATCCGCAGCGGCGGCAGCGGAACCATTGAGGCGGTCAACCATACTAAATGGGCGATCAACCACTTCAGCGTGAACGGCCAGTCGGGAATAGACATTATCGGGCCGTATCAGGGTGGCGGCGGGGGCTGCTGCTTTGGCGTGCCGTCGAAATGGCGGCCGGGTATGACGGCTAAAATCGACTGGGAGACCGGGGTAGGAGATATGGAGGGTTTTCCTGGTTTTGGTGACGATGCAAAATATCTTGCCTGGGAAAAAAAAATGAAGGCCCAGAATAAGCAGCACAGCACGGTTGTGCCCGTGCCGGATTATACGGGGCAAAAGACCTGCGGGATCACGGTACATTTTTTACCCTGTGACGAGGTCAGGGTGACTACCAGCTGTGCAAGTTACGGTCGGCCGGGCCATCCAATTAAGGACCCGATTAAGATGACGGAGCCGAAAGTATGTCCGAAATAATCACCGATCTTCACTCACTCCCCCTCAGCACTGTTTAGCCATGTCTGGCCGGCAGGCCATGGCTAAGCAGTGTGCACGTAATCCGTTCATTGAATAAAGGAATGCAAAATGAAATCACGCTATTACCTTGCGGCGCTGGGTGCGCTGCTGCTGACCGGCTGTAACCAGCCTGCCGCGAAGGCGCAAATCCGCAGCGGCGGCAGCGGAACCATTGAGGCGGTCAATCATACCAAATGGGCGATCAACCACTTCAGCGTGAACGGCCAGTCGGGGATTGATGCCATAGGGCCATATCAGGGCGGCGGCGGGGGCTGCTGCTTTGGCGTGCCGTCGAAATGGCGGCCGGGTATGACGGTTAAAATTGACTGGGAAACTGGTGAGGCATCAACAAAAGGATTCCCAGGTTTTGCAGATACGGCCAGGTATTTGGACTGGGAAAAAAAAATGAGTGCTAATAACCGTGAGCACAGCACGGTTGTGCCGGTGCCGGACTATACGGGGCAAAAGACCTGCGGGATCACGGTGCATTTTTTACCCTGTGACGAGGTCAGGGTGACCACCAGCTGTGCAAGTTACGGTCGGCCGGACCATCCGATTAAGGACCCGATTAAGATGACGGAGCCGAAAGTATGTCCGAAATAATCACCAATCTTCACTCACTCCCCCTCAGCACTGTTTAGCCATGTCTGGCCAGCAGACCATGGCTAAGCAGTGTGCACCTAATCCGTTCATTGAATAAAGGAATGCAAAATGAAATCACGCTATTACCTTGCGGCGCTGGGTGCGCTGCTGCTGACCGGCTGTAACCAGCCTGCCGCGAAGGCGCAAATCCGCAGCGGCGGCAGCGGAACCATTGAGGCGGTCAATCATACCAAATGGGCGATCAACCACTTCAGCGTGAACGGCCAGTCGGGAATAGACATTATCGGGCCGTATCAGGGCGGCGGCGGGGGCTGCTGCTTTGGCGTGCCGTCGAAATGGCGGCCGGGTATGACGGTTAAAATCGACTGGGAAACCGGGGTAGGAGATATGGAGGGTTTTCCTGGTTTTGACAAATGGGATGAGTATCTTGCCTGGGAAAAAAAAATGAAGGCCCAGAATAAGCAGCACAGCACGGTTGTGCCGGTGCCGGATTATACGGGGCAAAAGACCTGCGGGATCACGGTACATTTTTTACCCTGTGACGAGGTCAAGGTGACCACCAGCTGTGCAAGTTATGGTCGGCCGGGCCATCCAATTAAGGACCCGATTAAGATGACGGAGCCGAAAGTATGTCCGAAATAATCACCGATCTGGCGTGGTATCCGCCGGCGTTTCCGACGCAGGGGCGTTTGCCCACCCACGCCGCGCTGGTTGGGGAGAACTGCGCTAAGCAGGACAGCCGCGAGATAGAATACCGCCAGGAGCTGTGCCTGGCCGCCGGACGCCGCGTGGAGCCGCCCTGCTGTAAGACCCTGCATATCAGCCTGTTTTTTGACGGCACAGGGAATAACCTTAATCACGACTTCTATAACTCCGATCCGAAGCACCCTACCAATATCGCCCGCCTGTTCCGCGCCACTATCGGCCAGGGCTACGCCGGCGGGCTGGCGGGGAAAGCGTCGGAGCTGCTGGATGCTATCGGCAGCGGCGATGACAAATACTATAAGTACTATATTCCCGGCGTCGGCACCCCCTTCCCCGAGGTTAAGGATCTGGATTTCAGCATGATGGGGCTGGCGGCAGCCACGCACGGCGAGGACCGAATCAACTGGGGGCTATTGCGGCTGATCGATGCCCTAAAGCGCACGATGGGCGACGATAACCTCTCGGACAGCGAGAGCTGGAAAGCGCTGGAAAAAATGGCTACCGCGATGGCATCGTTCGGGCTGACCGGCAGCGCGAACCGCTACGAAACTTTCCAGAGCCTGCTGAACGATATGTCGGCCGATCTGCAAAAAGCGCTGATGCCCGCCGTGCCGGGTAAACCCAGGCTGCTGGGCATTAAGCTGTACGTGTACGGATTTTCACGCGGGGCGGCGGCGGCGCGGACCTTTGTTAACTGGCTTAGCGAGCTGCTGCCAAAGCCAGAGGAGGGGAAGGATAAGCCCGAGCAGTGCCTGGCCATTGGGGAACTGAAAATTCCGCTCAGCGTGGAGTTTCTCGGTTTAATCGATACGGTCGCCTCGGTGGGCGTTGCCCATATCGCGCCGGTGGCGGAAGGGCATATGGGCTGGGCGGACGGAACCCAGGAGTTACCGGCGGAAAAGACGTACGGTGGCCTGATCAAGCACTGCGTGCACCTGGTTTCATCCCATGAACAGCGGCTGTGCTTCCCGCTGGATTCGATCCGCCGGCCGAATGGTCAATATCCGGCCAACAGCGTGGAGGTAGTTTATCCGGGGATGCATTCGGATTTAGGCGGGGGGTATCCGCCGGGGGATCAGGGAAAAGCTAATGCAGTTAATGATGGTTTTTTACTTTCGCAAATCGCATTGCATGAAATGTATGCTGCAGCTTTCAGCTCAGGGGCTCCCTTCAAGGTACCCAAAGAAGCATTGCCTTCAGATTTAACAAAAGATATCTGGCGAACCATACCGTTCGATTCAGGACGTGAATTTGCAGTTGCCCCCGAACTTATCAACCGCTTCAACGCCTGGCGAGAGCTCACCCTGGGGCAACAAGCCCCTCAGCAGCCTGTTACCCCGGAGCAGGCGGCAAAATACGATCCTCCGCGCGCGCCCGTCAGTCTGGAAAAAGCGCTCGAAAACCAGTTGGGCTGGATCACCGCGTGGCGCATAAATCGCTACGCCGGAGGCAGCTATAAAACCCAGCGTTTCTTCGTTGATTCCGCCGCAAACGGGCAGGATAAAGACAGCGATCCGCTTGTCAGAAAGGAATCCGAAGCGGCCCGAAAAAAAGCACAGAACGAAGTGGAAAAAGAACGCCGGAAGATTATCGCTGAGCAAAGCGAAGATGATGATTTCTTAGTTCTTCCTCCGGGGCCGAAAGATTTTGATGCCGCCCTCGGGCAGACGCAGCTCCGCCAGGCGGCTGAAGAGTTCCGCGAGGATTATCACGGGCTTTCGCGCACCGGAACGGGAAACTGGCTTTTTAGCGCCGTCGATTCAGTGAGTAATGTGATCTTCCTGCTGAATAATGATGATGAGTATGGCGAATGGCTGAGAATGAAAACGGCGGGCGACGATCGGGTAAAAATACTTTTCCCGGATGCGGGAGAAGCCAGCAACGCCAGCCAGCCTGGCGGGCTGGTGCGGGCGCTGTTCGACGATCAGGTACATGATTCTCGCGCATGGTTTATGCACAACACCTTAGGTGCCCGCGAGCCGTGGGGCAGCTATTTCCTCTACCGAATGATCTATTTTGGCAGCCGGAGCAGCAAGCCAATGACGCCACTGATGATCGCTGGTGCGGTGGTGGGCGCGGCAACCCTTGCCGGCGGCGTGGCCATTATCATCAAACAAAAAAGCGTTATGGGAAAACTCGCGGGCCTTGCAGGCACGGTGGGAGCGCTCAAACTGGAAACCCAGGCCATCGATCTTCTCTCCGGCAAGCCTCTGCCAATGCTGGAAAATGCCGCAGAGTTGCAGGCTCCGACAATGGAACCTGGGGACGTGGTCGCGCGGCAAACACAGGTGGTCAATGAGCAACGGTTGGCGCTGGCAAAATCGCTGATTGAATCCGGCTGGGCAGAAAAAATTGAATCGACAATCACGGCATAATCCAGGGAAGGAGGAACAATGAAACAGGTTATTCGTGAGGGGGATACTCTTCGGGAGTATGGCGGCAGGGTGCTGGCCGGGCACTATCTTTGCTTCGGTAAAGGCATCGCCCGCAAAGGGGATGCCGTGAAGTGCAATAAACACGGCATGACGGTGATCGGTGAAGGCAGTGCGCTATCGGAAGTCAATGGGCAACCCGTGGCGCTGCATGGGCACCGCTGCGCCTGTGGGTGCACGCTGGTCAGCTCTTTCCCGGATTGCGGAGTGGAACTGTGAGGCCGCTACCGGTTTATCCCCCCTATCGCGCTGCTCGTGTCCCCAATAGCCAACGCTGGATGTCAGCCTGTGCGGTGCTGGTGCTGCTTGCCGGGGGAGGCCTGGCGTTGTTTCAACCCGAAGGTGCGGGAGCCGGGAGGATCGTCGGGGGTATGGTGGGCGCTGCCGTGCTGACAGGGGGGCTGTGGCTTATTCGCCAACTCTACTATCGGCTATCGGTTCACAACGCCAGACTTTATGACCGGCTGGTCAAACAGCAGCAGCAGGCCTGGTGGACAGAACATCAACGCGCTTTTGTCCTCAGTGAATGGGTGCTGCTGGGCCCGGCCGGAGCCGATACCCGGCACTGGCTGCGCCTGCTCGCGCGGGAGCATCGTCTTCCTGAAGTCAAAAATGAGCCGGGTGGAAGCGCACTGCGTATCGCAAGGACGATGGTTGATGCTGCAGCTGAGCGGGAGGCTCATCTGGCAAAAATGCTGGTCATGCAGTGGCAGACGCAGAGGGCAGAAACTTCACTCCCTCGCATTCAGCGCTGCTACTGGCAGGGGACGCTCCGTGCCTGGCAGTCATTTTGCTTACAGATGCAGGTGACGTTTCCCGGCGTTGTGCTGCCTGATGAACCTGACGTGTGGTGCGGAGAAGAGAGCCTGTCGGATCTGGCGGCGACTGCTCCTGCGTTAGCGGTTGATGAAGCCATTCTGGTTGCAGGATGCCAGTCGGCACCGGCCTCGTTTAGCTCGCTACCGCCGGTCGGTGAATCGGCTGCGTTATGGCTGGTCGGTCACGATGGTTCGGTCTGCCTGACCCGGGGTGAGGTTTACGATAGCGGCGGCAAAGACACACTGGTTGACGTTAGCGAACGGGCGCAGCGCCAAAGCCAGCAAGCAGAATCTCCCGAAGTCTGCATGCTGTTCTCGCAGCCTGCGCTACCCACATTGGCACAAAGTGGCTGGAATGTGACCCACCATATTCAGGACCTCAACTGGGGTCACCCCGGTGATATGGAAATGCTGATTGTGCTGACCCTGGCTGCTATTGGTGCAAATCATTATCAAGAACCCTGCGGCTGGATAGCCAAAGACCCTCAACACACTCTTGCATTTGGGATCGTTAAACCTTATGGCCAAGGAAAATAAACCCGCTGAATTCTCTGTACTTCCTACAGCGCTGTTGTTTATTGCTGCCGTAACGCTGCTTGTATTATCAGGTGGGCTGTTTTGGTGGTTCTGGAAAGAGGATTTCACCACTGACTGGCACGCCATCCGTCAGATTATGCTGGCCTGTTTTATCCTCTGGGTAATATCGCTCAGCGTGCTGCTGCTGGGCGTGATCGCATCTCGTTTACTGATTCGCGATAAAGTGATGCTGAATTCTTCCATAGTGCCAGGCAACAAGAAAAAAACGGCGGACTTGCCTCTGAAAGGTCCTATCGGCAGGCATTTACGTCACCGTTACGGATTTTTCTGGCGCAGCAAAGTCCGTCTGCTACTGGTCACCGGCGATGATGACGCGATTGAACAACTGACCCCCGGGCTGAAGCAACAGCAGTGGCTGGAAGGCAGCCGTACCGTACTGATTTACGGCGGTAGCCTGACAGATGAGCCTGATGCGACGGTATTGACCGCTCTGCGTAAACTCTGCCGTCGTCGCCCGCTGGATGGTATTGTTCGCGTCATATCACCCACAATGAGTCTGACCCCGCAGGTGAGCGACAGCGATCTGCGCGGGCTGGAAAAGATCGGAGAACGGCTGCGTTACCGCGCTCCGGTGTGGCTGTGGCAGCTCGCCGACAGCGCGTGGTCGCAGGCCGGGCGCTGCGAGCAGGCCGTGGGTGCGCTGTTTCCGCTTCGTGCCAGCCAGGATGACATCATACGGCAGATGGAAAGCCTGCTCCCCGGTCTGAGAACGCAGGGTATCAGCCAGATAGCGGAAGATAACCGAAACGACTTTCTGCTGCGGCTTGGTCAGCATCTTGAGCAGGGCGGGATTACCCGCTGGGCCCGGAAACTGACGCCATGGCTTTATGGCTCTCAGCGGTCCGTGATGCTGCGTGGCCTGATGTTCAGCCTGCCTGGCAGCCCCGCTTCGGTGAGCGACAACCATGCGAAAGAGGGAACCGGCGCTTATCCGATTTGGGCAGATAATCCGGCCCTCCGGGTGCAGCGACATGTACTCATACTGCCGAAAACCTGGCAGGGTATCCTCAGTGACTGTGTTCGTGTACGTGGTCACCGCGCTGGCATGGCCTGGCAGCAGACGCTCTGCCGGACGCTGATGGCTGTTCTCGGCCTGTGGGGTGCCGGGCTGCTGCTGTCATATTCCCTGAACCGGCAGCAGATTATTCAGGTTGCAGATAAAGCGCATGGCCTGGTTGAGCATCCCGCCGTGTCGGACAGCCAGCTAACCGCCCTGCACCAGTTACGCAACGAGGCAGGCCTTCTGCAGCACCGCATCCTGCACGGTGCCCCCTGGTTCCGGCGTTTTGGCCTCGATCATCATCGCCAGCTTCTCTCCGCCATGCTCCCGTGGTACGGCATGGCGAATAACCGTCTGATCCGCGATCCGGCCGGTATCGCCCTGGCACAAAAGCTCGCGGCCCTCGCGAATTCAGCCCCCGACAGCGAGCAGCGCAGGCAGCTGGCGAAGCCCGGCTATGACCAGCTGAAAGCCTGGCTGATGATGTCGCGCCCGGATAAAGTGGACAGCGCGTTTTATGCCCGGACGATGAAGGCGGTGCAACCGACTCATCCGGGTATTTCCAGTGGCCTGTGGCAGAGCCTGTCGCCGGATTTGTGGGCGTTCTACATTTCTGAGCTGCCAAAACAGCCACAGTGGAAAATTACCCCGGATGCGTCTCTGATCAGCCAGAGCCGCCAGGTGCTGCTCCGGCAGCTTGGCCGTCGTAATGCCGAAAGCACGCTGTATGAAAACATGCTGAAGTCCGTGCGCCGGAATTATGCCGATGTGTCTCTGGAGGACATGACCGGCGGCACCGATGCGCGACGACTGTTTTATACCGACAGGGTGGTACCCGGTATGTTCACCCGTCAGGCGTGGGAGGGCGGCGTCAGGCAGGCTGTTGAGAAGGCCGCCACTTCGCGGCGCGAGGAAATTGACTGGGTGCTCAGCGACAATCGCCAGGCGGTGGCGGCGGATATCACCCCGGAAGCGCTCCGGGCGCGCCTGACCCGCCGTTACTTCACCGATTTTGCCGGCAGCTGGCTGAGTTTCCTTAACGGACTGCGCCTGCAGCCCGCCCATACGATTGCCGATGTGACCGACCAGCTGACGCTGATGAGCGATGTACGCCAGTCGCCGCTGATTGCGCTGATGAACACGCTGGTCTGGCAGGGGCAGACGGGGCAGCAGAATGAAGCGCTGTCCGACTCGCTGCTTCGTTCAGCCAGAGACCTGGTCGGCAGCCGGGATAAACCGCTTATCGGCCAGCAGGCAGGGGGGCCGCAGGGACCACTGGATGAAACCTTTGGCCCGCTGCTTCAGATTCTGGGCAAAAATAAAGACGCCGGCGTGATGTCGGCGGACGGCTCACTCAGCCTGCAAAGCTGGCTGACCCGCATCACCCGTGTCCGCCTGCGTTTGCAGCAGGTGGCGGGAGCGTCCGATCCGCAGGCGATGATGCAGACGCTGGCGCAGACCGTGTTTCAGGGAAAAAGCGTGGATCTGACCGACACGCAGCACTATGGCAGCCTGATGGCGGCGAGTCTCGGCGAAGAGTGGAGCGGCTTCGGGCACACCCTGTTTGTGCAGCCGCTGACGCAGGCCTGGGAAACGGTGTTACAGCCGTCGGCGACCAGCCTCAACCAGCGCTGGAATCGTTCGGTTGTCGCCAACTGGCGCACCGCTTTCGACGGGCGTTTCCCGTTCGCCGCCAGTAAAAGCGATGCCTCCCTGCCGATGCTGGCCGAGTTTATCCGCCGGGACAGCGGGCGCATTGACCGCTTTCTCAGCGCCGAGCTGGGCGGCGTGCTGCATAAAGAGGGCAGCCGCTGGGTGCCGGATAACGCTCGCGGACAGGGGCTTAACTTTAATCCGGCCTTCCTGAAAGCGGTTAACCAGTTAAGCCAGTTGTCGGACATTCTGTTTACCGACGGGCGCCAGGGGATCGGTTTTGAGCTCCAGGCGCTTCCCGCGCCGAAAGTCACCGAAACGCAGCTGACCATTGACGGGCAAAAACTGCATTACTTCAACCAGATGGCCGACTGGCAAAGCTTCCGCTGGCCGGGGGAGACCTGGAAGCCAGGCACTCTGCTGACGTGGACGACAACCAGCGCCGGGGCGCGCCTGTTCGGTGACTACAGCGGGACCTGGGGCTTTATTCGCTGGCTGGAGCAGGGGAAACGACAGCAGCAGGACCGCAGCGACTGGATGATGAGTTTTAGCGCGCCGGACGGCAGCAGGCTGCAGTGGGTGCTGCGAATGCAACTGGGTAATGGGCCACTGGCGCTGCTGGGGCTGCGCAGCTTCTCCCTGCCGGAAGACATTTTTAGCGTGGATGCCACCGCTCAGGCACAAGTGCTGGAGAGCACGATACAAGGCAATTACAGGGAGGAAATCGATCAATGAACTATCTGCAAAACTTAGTCGCGGCCTGCCAGGCGGATGAGAATACGCTGTCGGAACGGGCACAGGCGCATATTTCACGCTGGGAGGGCTGGCTGTTGCCGTTAGAAGAGGGCCATCCGACCGGCGACGATCCCGGCTATGACGATGATTTTCAGCGCATCCGTGAGGAGATGAATAAGCTGTCCGGCTTTGATACCGCGCTGGTCTGCACGCTGGCGGAAAAGCTGCTGACTACGGTGAGTAAAGATCTGCGCATCTTCACTTTTTATATCTGGGCACGCCTGCATCAGGACGGTGAAACAGGGCTTGCCGAGGGGCTGGAATTGCTGGCCGGTGCGATCCAGCGCTTTGGCGCAGCGCTGCACCCGCAACGCGAACGCAGCCGACGCTCCGCGCTGGAATGGCTGGGCAGCAGCCGCATGCTGGACAGTCTTGCCCTGTACCCGGAAGTCGACATGGCCGCAATGCAGCGTATTGGCGGCGCGCTGCTGCTGCTGGAGCAGGCACTCCGTCGTCAGGATGGTGAAGCCAGCGCGACGTTTACCAGCCTGTGCCAGGCGCTGGAAAATCGCCTGGCTCAGAGCGGCGGAGCAAAAAGCCTGGTGCCACAAACCAGCAGCGAAGAGAACACAACGTCGACCAGCGCATCCACGCCGCTGATGACCGCCGTCAGCTCCGGCCGCGACCTGCTGGAACAGGCCAGAGTGCTGGCAAAATACCTGCGTGACCAGCACGGCGGTTGGCTGGCCGGTCATCACCTGATAAAAAGCGTACGCTGGGACACGCTGACCGAACTGCCGCCGCTGGATGCCAGCGGCCGTACACGGCTGGTTCCCCCAAAGCCGGATCACCGCGCACATCTCAAACGCCTGTATCTACAGCAAAGCTGGTCAGAACTGCTGGAACAGAGCGATCGCCTGTTGGCGCAGGGGGTGAACCATCTGTGGCTGGACCTGCAGTGGTATACCTGGCAGGCGCTGGTCAGACAGGACAGTGACAGCGTGCGTGCCGAGATTATCTGTAGCGATCTGAAGGGGCTGCTCTCGCGGCTGCCGGGCCTTGAGGCGCTCGCTTTTAACGACGGCACACCCTTTGCCGATGAGGTGACGCTGAACTGGATCAACGTAACGGTGCGCGATGAGCTGCCGCAGTGGAACGATGGCCCGGTTACGGCGGCAGCGTCCGCCGGCGATGACGTTCTGAGCCTTGAACCGGAGGTGCTGGCGCTGGCCGACAGCGACGGCATTGAGGCGGCGCTTAACTGGCTACAGGCGCGGCCCGGCATCGTATCCGCCCGCGACCGCTGGCTGGTACGTCTGCTGATGGCGCGGGTTACCGAACAGTACGGAAAAAATGAAATGTCGCTGCATCTGCTTGGTGAACTTGATGACGGGGCGCAGGCGCTGACGCTGCAACAGTGGGCACCTGAACTGATATTCGAAGTGAAGGCCCGCCGCCTGAAGCTGCTGCGATCCAGAGTGTCGCGCAGCGAGGCGGATAAAATCCGCCTGCAGCCGGAAATGGATGCCCTGCTTTCCGGGTTGATAGCTATCGATCCGGCACGCGCCGCGGTGCTCTGCGGCTGAGCTCATCCCCGGGAACCAGACCTTCCCACATACCAAAAACCACAACTCAGGTTCTGTTATGGACGATTTAACCCTGCGTTACTACGACGCTGAAATGCGCTACCTGCTTGAAGCCGGTGAAGAATTTGCCCGTGCCCATCCGGACAGAGCGGCAATGCTCAATCTCGACAAGGCCGGGGCGCGCGACCCTTATGTTGAACGCCTGTTTGAAGGCTTTGCTTTTCTGATGGGGAGGTTGCGCCAAAAGCTGGATGATGATCTGCCCGAGCTCACCGAAGGGCTGGTCAGCCTGCTCTGGCCACATTATCTGCGCACCATCCCGTCAATGTCGGTGGTGGAATTCACGCCCGAATGGCGGGAAATGAAAGAAATAATGATTATAAATCAGGGCTTTGAAATACAGTCTCGTCCGGTTGGCGATAAAGCAACGCGCTGCCGCTATACCACCACCCGCGAGATCGGCCTTCAGCCACTGGCGCTGGAGCAGGCGCGTTTAACGACCGATGCCGAAGGGCGCTCGACGATCTCACTGCGATTTGCATGCAGCAGTCTGGCCGACTGGAGCCGCATCGATCTGAGCCGTATCCCGCTCTATTTCAACGCCGATGCGCCGCTGGCCTGCGCCATGCATGAGGCTTTTACCATGAACGTGGCCCGGATGTGGCTGCGCCTGCCGGGAGACATCGATCGCCGCCCGCTGGCGGGGCACTTCACCGCGCTGGGATTTGCCGAGGACGATCGCCTGTGGCCGAAGGGCAACAGCAGCTTCAGCGGCTATCAGCTGCTGCTGGAATACTTCACCTTCCGCGAAAAGTTTATGTTCACCGGACTGTGTGGGCTGGAATCGGTCGAGTTTCCACCATCGCTTCCATGGTTTGAAATCGATGTGGTGCTGGCCGAGCGCTGGGAGCATGACTTCACCTTTAGCACAAAGCATCTGCGCCTTAACTGCGTGCCGGTGATTAACCTGTTTCCGCTGGAATCCGATCCGCTGACGCTCGATTCTCTGCGCACCGAATACCTGCTGCGCCCGATGCGCGTACAGGACGGGCACACCGAGATTTACAGCGTGGATTCGGTCATGTCGGCAAGCCGGCAGGTTTACGTTCCGTTCTCCAGCTTTCGCCATAAGGGCGGGATGATGCGGCATGAAGCGCCGGAATATTACTACCACACCCGCGTGCGGCGTGGTCCTTCCGGGCTGCACAGTACCTGGCTGATCCTCGGCGGCGAGGCGTTCGATCGTCATACGGTACCGGAAAACGAAAGCCTGTCGCTGACGTTGACCGGTACCAACGGACAGCTCCCTCGCCGGGCATTACAGAGCACGCTGCTGGATACCGTTATGAAAAGCACCTCCGTCAGTATTGGTGTCCGCAATCTTTGCGCGCCAACGCTGCCCTGCTACCCACCGGACCGCGATCGCTTCCACTGGCGGGTACTCAGCCACCTCGGCAGTGGATTTTTATCAATGATGGACAACGCCGAGGTGCTGCGCGGCACGCTGGCGCTGTACGAATGGACCGACAGCGAAATGAACCGACGCCGGCTGGAGGCAATTATTGATGTTCGCCACGGTGAAACGGAGCGCTTTGAGCAGGGCTATCTGCTGCGTGGGGTACAGATCGAAGTTACCCTCGACAGCAACGGTTTTGCCGGAAAAGGGGATATCTGCCTGTTCGGTGAAATGCTGAGCCGGTTCTTTGCGCTTTACACCGATATCTACCTGTTTAACCGCCTGATTATCATCCTGCAACCCACCGGAGAACGCCTGGAATGGGAAGAGAAACACAACCGCCGCATTCCCGGCTGACGCCCCGCCTGGAAGCGGAGCTGACGCGAATAAACTTTTATCGTTTCTGTCAGCTGCTGGAAAAGCAGGAACCTGCCCGGCCGCTGATGGGCAGCACCAGCCGTCCCTCTGACGACCCGGTTCGCTTCTGTCCTCATCCGGGAATGGGCTTTCCGGCCACGGAGCTGAATGCCGTTGAATATGATGGCGAAGATCAAACCCGGCCACCCGTGGTGCGCACCACCTTTATGGGACTCTATGGCGTTGACTCACCCCTGCCGACGGCATTCCTGGATGATATTAACCAGCAGCGTGAAGGGCACGAAGCGCTACAGGGCTTTCTGGATATCTTCAGCCATCGCATTCTCACTCAGTTTTACCGTATCTGGCGAAAATACTCTTACCCGGCAGCCTTTGCCGCAGGGGGAACGGATGCAGTTTCTCAGTCTCTGCTGGGGCTGGTGGGGTTGGGAATTCCGGGCACCGCGAATCATATCGCCACGCCGGTGTCCCGCTTTCTGGCGCTCCTTGGCGTGCTGCGCCAGCCCGGAAAAACCCGGGAGGGGATGCAGGCTCTGGTACATCTGCTGGCACCGGATACCCGCGTTAACGTCAGCCCCTACAGCCTGCGTCCGGTAAGGATCGATGTGCCGTCAGGTTTTTACGGCGACGAGGATATTTTGCTGGATGGCAACGGCCCGCTGGGGGACGAAGTGATGGATACCAGCAGCCAGCTGCTGGTTGAGCTGCAAACACACAACCCTGAAGAGGCGAGAGGATGGATGCCGGAAGGCCAGCTCTGGCAGGATTTTCTGGTGATGCTGCGCGTCTATCTGGGGTGGAGGTTTAAGGCGCGTATTCGCCTGACTGTACCCACCAGCCTGCTGCCCGCTCCGCCACTGGGTGAAGCACCGCTATGGCTGGGCATGAACGGCGTGCTGGGCGCTGATGGCGACAGGATTCCTGACGATCTGCCCGCCACTTTTACCACGGAGCTGGGAAACTACAGCGGCCTGCAACCCGCAACACAGACTCAAGGACAACGACGTGTTACCTACAAATTTAACTAAATCAGCTATCTGGCTGCTGCCGGTTCTGGTTCTTAACCTGTCAGGATGCGGGCTGGGTCAGAGCGTCAGCGACGGCACGAAATCTGCCGTATCATCTATTTTCTACAAGAAGATTAAAGTCCTGCACCTTGATTTCGTCGCCCGCGCCGATCTGAATACGGATGCGCGAGAGAATAATTCGCACCCGGAATCCGTGGTGATTCGCGTTTATCAGCTAAGGGAGCGTAAAACCTTCGATAAAACGGTCTATCAGCAGCTGTTGAAAGAGGGCGAGTCGCTGCTGGGCCAGGATCTACTGGCCAGCCGCGATGTCGTGCTCAAGCCGGGCAGTGCCGTGGGCCTTGATATGCCGATGGAGGCCGATGCGAAATTCGTTGCGGTCGTGGCGCTGTTCCGTCACCCGGACAGTGTGAAACAGGGTTGGAAACAGGTGCTGGACCGTAAACAGCTCGATCCGGATAAAGCGCGGGTATTTGAGGCCGGCGCGAACAGCCTCAGCCCAATCGCGATCGATGGGGAGTGATGATGCGCGACCACAACACGCCGTCGCTCTACGAGATACTCTACGGCAATTTTTCCGGCGGCCTCGATCTTCATCAGGTCAGCGAGGAGAACCAGGTGATCCTCTCCGTGCTGGATAATATGCAGCGCATCCTCAACTGTCGGGCCGGTACGCTGGCCCACCTACCGGACTACGGTCTGCCGGATATGACGCGGATCCTGCAGGGGATGCCGGGTACGGCGCATCAGCTGATGAACACTCTTGCCGACGTGCTGCTGAAGTACGAGCCGCGCCTGAAAAAAATCGCGGTAGTGATGCTGGCACAGAAATCCCCCGGCGAACTGCGCTATGCCATCGATGCCGAGCTGAAAGGGATTGGCCTGGTGCGCTACGGCACCGACTTTATGCCGGAGGGAAAAGTGCTGCTGCGCCATCTGCGGGAGCAGCAGTTTATCTAACGGGAGTGGGAGGGCATCACGGTCGCGCTCACTCCCACCTGCGGCAAAATGCCTCAACATCCGCGTCCTGGAAGTCGGCCAGCCGTTCGATAATCGTTTCCAGCGGCCAGTCCCACCAGGCGATCTGCTGTAGTCTGTGGCCGATCTGCGGTGAAAAGCGCTGCCGGATAGTTTTGGCCGGCACGCCGCCGACGATGGTATAAGGCTCGACGTTTTTACTGACCACCGCCCCGGCGGCAATCACCGCGCCATCGCCGACGGTAACGCCGGGCAGCACAATCGCCGCATGGCCGATCCAGACGTCGTTGCCGATAATCACCTTATCGTCCCGGCGGCGGCTGAAAAAACCGGCGTCGCGCACCGCGCTGGCGGAATAGTATTCCGGGCAATAGGTGATGCGATGCTGTGACGGGCGATCCATCGGATGATTCGGTGCGCCAATACGTACGCTGTTGGCAATTGCCACGAACTTGCCAATCGTGGCATCGGCCACGCTGCAATATTCCCCAACGTAGGAAAAATCATCCAGCCTGCTGTACTCCATCTGGCTGTTCGCCAGCACCTCGCACTGCCTTCCAATACTGCACTCGCGCATACGCACGCTTGGGTCTATCCAGGTTTCTGCTAGCTTTACGTGGCTCATTGACGGTTCTCTCATCGCGGATGGCGTGAGTTTAGGGCCGGGATATGTCGGGAAAATGACGGTGTGGCGATGATCTGTTTTCAGTACTGTTACGATGTTCTCATTGAATTAGATTGTTACGTCGATAATCTATGAACTTATGAAATCATCCGGCAGGTACTCGTATTGTAAGTGTCCCAGATTTAGTTCCACACACTTTTTGACATTTCCGGTTTTTTAGTCATCAGCCGATATTCTTGCGGCGTCAGGTTATTCAGGGATTCATGAGGTCGCTTGCTTTTGCAATTAATTATAAGTCGAACTAGTTGTTAATAATATCAATGATATGATTTTTACCAATCTATATATTTGAAAGTGGGTGCTAAGATAACTAACACCCTTTAAAGTTTTATTTTAGATCACTTGTTTCTAAAACTCTATCCATGGGATGAAGTTCGTTGTTGGTTTTAAGCCCAAGATACAAAAAGCTAAAGCACATTTTTGGTAGTGATTGAAATCTTGCAACTAAATTCGTTTTTGAAATTTTATCATTGGTTAAAACATAGCGTTTACGAAACTCTTTGTTTTTGAGAGTCGGGTGTTTAAGATAGCTATATATTAAGAGGCACTCTTCTTCATCACATAATATTTTAGAGATTTTTTCTTTGTCTAAATTACCAATTGCTGTTGTAGTTCCAAAATAGGCACTGTCACCAATATCCCTACCACATGATATCTCTACATGTTTTAGCGAAGGCATTATTTTTTTAAGGGATTCTTCTATTTTATCAATAGCGTCTTGTGTATATAAAATACAGTAAATCTTCAGCTTTGAAACTTTTGCAAGTTTGGTGTTTAGAGCTATTCCATTTATATCCACACCATCAAAGTAACAATTATTATTACCTGAGCCCGTTACGTAATAATTCATTGCTTGATATATTTGTGTGCCGCTAATAATTACATCTACAATGATTGATAGTTCGTCAGATCGGTTTATGTCGATTAGGGCTGGATCTAAAGAAGATAGTTTGCGACTCAATCTATCGTTTTGATGAAAACATCTTATAGTACCATTATAATCCTCAACTTTTTTTATCATCATTGCATTTTCATTATTATCTATTAATTTTAGAATACGGTCGCAGAATGCACCTATTTCATTTGAGGTGATGTACTGGTGCGATGCTATTAGCAACACGAAAATTTCTCGATACTTTTCAGGGAATGACGATAGCCATTTGATTAATAGATCTTTTGCTACTTCGTATTGGATGCCTTTGTGATGCCTAATAACATGAACAGCATGCTCAAACCTCTCTATTTTTGATATGTTTACCTTGTTTATCTCATATGGTGTAAAGGTCCTAGGGTGTTGTGATGATAACGTTCTAGATAAATAAATAATATACCTGTAAGTTTTAGATAATGATGGGGGTAAAGCAATTAAGTAAATGAAACCTCCAATCTTACTGTGATAAATATGCGAAGCTTTATTGATGTAGAAAGAGTGCGATAAAGTAATTTCTTCAATGCAATGGCCTGTGAAATTTATATATTTCACATGTGAATAATCAAAGCTTTCATTGTTACCTAGCTCAAGAGTTTTTGTATATGGTTGGAGTTTTACTTGGCAACGGCTAAAGGATTCAATGCTAACTAAAAACACGCTTTCATCCTTAGAAAGAATATTTTCAATAGTGTTTTGAAAGCCAATAAGACCATTTTCAATATCTAACATTAGAAATGGGAAAGCTGAATTCTTAGTTTTTGTGATTGTGCTTAGAATGCTGTTTATTAAATTCTTAGGATTTGCGTCATCGATCGACATGGTGTCGTCTACCGAATAAATGTAAGTGCTATGTGAGAATTCTTCATTCGGTAGATAAAACTCAGTGAATTTTTCAAAGCTCGTAAGGGGAGGGTTTTTATCGGAAATGCTACTATAAAATGCAGAAGCCATCGAAAGGTCAATTAAAATATTAGAAGATACATCATCCATCTCACTAAAAGCTTTGAGTTGTCTGGAGAGATGTTTTAGAAAAATTATTAGGTCAATTTCATCAGGAATATTGGCTATATATTTTTCATGAATTTCAATTGATGCAAAGTTGGTAGCCTCAGCATATTTTTTAAACATGAGCTCAATAAAAACTTTAGTGGAGTTTTCTTTTATAGAGACTAATTAATTGTTTTCTTCGAATATGAAATATCTTGGTGAGTAAATTTCATTAGTAAAGGGTTTGAGAGTTTTATCTCTAACTAAAACTGTATTTGTGAATATATTTGGAAGGCCGTATTCATTTTTAGATTCAAGTTCATTAGTTAAGAATTCTATGAACTGTTTGAAACTGAGGTTAGAAATAACACCTAATACTGTATTGAGCTCATTCGTATTGTAATTTTCAATAATTTCACCGTAACCATCCTCTGCAACTCCTATACTTGTTTTATCATAGAAAAGCTCATAAGGCTTTCTAATGAGGACTCTGTTATCACGCTTAAGCATTATGGTATTATTATATATAATGTTACTGTCAAACTGTAAATAGACCCGTTTTAGTTCCACGCATTTTTTGAGATCCCGGCCAGA
>NZ_JACVTX010000033.1:0-60032 GCF_016624745.1 Erwinia sp. S43
TGCACGACCCACCAGTGTTAAGAAGGCGCCCTAAAGGCGCCTTTTTGCTATCTGCGATTTGGACAGGGTTCGAATCAGATTAGCCCAAACTCTTCCAGATATGCATTACCGCGTAGCTCCGCCACGGGCGCCACGCCTGAGAGCGTTTCTCCGCCTCTTTTGCATCGATCCTCCCCAGGTTATTACGTACAACGATATCGCCCGCAGGAAAGGCATCAGGCCAGCGTAGGGCGCGCATAGACAGATACTGTGCAGTCCAATCACCAATTCCCGGCAGCGCCAGCAGCTGAGTCACGGTTTTGTCAGGCTGGCTTACCGCATCCAGCTTCAGCGTGCCCTGCGAGCAGGCAGCAGCCAGCGCAAGAATGCAGCGGGTGCGGGCACTGACGATTCCGAGGCTGGCGATATCATCAATGCTGCACTCCGCAACCCGTTCAGCCAACGGCGACAGATGCGTCAGCTGCGGCAGTGGGCAGTCAAAGGGATCACCAAAAGCCATCGCAAAACGTCCACCCAGCGTCGCTGCTGCCTTAACGGTGATCTGTTGCCCAAGGATCGCTCGTACTGCCATCTCGAAGCCGTCGAAAGCACCGGGCACACGCAGGCCCGGATAAGCCTGTAGAGAAGGCTGCAGCAGCGGGTCCTGCCCCAGATGCGCGGCAATTAAATCCGGTCGTGCACTCAGGTCAAACAGATTCCTCAGGCGGCGCAGCAGGGCAGGCAGCACGGGGGTGAGTGAATGGCTGAACTCCACCTGTAGCATATTTTTCGCCGTTTTCTGCCGAACCTGAATCCAGCCACAGTGCGGCCCCAACCTGACCGTCCGGCTGTAGCTATCCGTATCGACATATTCCACCCCCTGCAAAGCGCGAATGCGCAGGAAATCCAGCATCGCCTGCCAGTCGTACGGCGGACGATAACCGAGCTGAAGTACCGACGTATCGCTGTTATTCATGTCAGATTCTTTTTCCGTGCCCTCTTTTCTCAGGCGGCTGGGTGGCATGCGGTACTGACTGCTGAAGGCGTCATTAAAGCGCCGCAGGCTGGAGAAACCGCTGGCAAAGGCAATTTCCGTCACCGGAAGCCGCGTTTCGCTAAGCAGCTGCTTTGCCAGCAGCAGGCGGCGCGTTTGGCGCAGTTCCTGTGGCGAAACGCCGAGCTCTTTCTGCACGATGCGCCGCAGTTGCCGCAGGCTGAGATCGAAACGGGCGGCGATCTCCTCAAGGCTCTCAACCTGCTCGATCAGTCCCTCATCAATCTGCTGCATCAGCCGTTCGGCCACCCGCTGGCCGTGATCGACCGGAGCGTTGCCGGGTGCCAGTTCAGGCCGGCAGCGAAGACAGGGGCGAAAGCCCGATTTCTCAGCGGCTTCAGCATTGGCAAAAAAAAGGCAGTTGGCCGCTTGAGGCGCTTTCACCGGGCAGATTGGGCGGCAGTAAATCCCCGTTGACGTAACGCCAACGAAAAATACTCCGTCAAAACGCGCATCGCGAGAAGTGAGGGCAAGGTAAGCTGACTCCCGGTCGATCATCATTGGCTCCTGTTATACAGCGGTCGAATCAGGTTAGCGTCTGAGCAAACACCTGGCTGGCCATATTCGGACATCACACTATTTTATGCCGGTGTCCGAAAACGGCTAGTACCGCCATACAAAAAGCGGATAATCAACCGGAAACCGAGACATGGAGGAAGCAACACATGAGTTATGACTTCAAAATGATGCAGTCGCCGGTCGGCGAGCTGAAACTGGTCGCCTCTGAACGCGGGCTGGTTGCCGTGCTGTGGGAAAATGATGATCCTAAACGCGTACGTTTCCTGCCGCAGGTTGAACAACCTGATAACCCCATTCTGCTCGAGGCGGAACGCCAGCTGTGGGAGTACTTCTCCGGCAAACGGCGGGAGTTTGCCCTGACCCTGGAGTTTGTTGGTACGGAATTTCAGAAACAGGTCTGGGCCGCGCTGGTCACCATTCCCTATGGTGAAACCCGCAGCTATGGTGATATCGCACGCCAGATCGGTAATCCGACGGCGGTACGCGCGGTGGGGGCTGCCAACGGACGTAATCCGCTTTCCATTATTGCGCCCTGCCATCGGGTCATTGGCACCAACGGTAAACTGACCGGTTTTGCCGGCGGTCTGCAAACTAAAGCTTTCCTGTTGCGCATTGAGGGCGGTGGCCAGCTATGGCCGGAAGAGGCACTTTAACGATCGACATCACATCCTGGTGTGAAAATTAAAAACTCAGCGACATTGCTCTATATTTCAGCTATCGTGTTTAGCATATAAAACAAACCAGCCGAAGAGTTGGCGCCGGACCGGGTTCCAGGGCCGTTTCGGTTAAGTTGAAAAAACGAGAGTTGCATTATGAGCCTGATGTTTAATCCCGAAGACGCCATCTATCCGTTCCCGCCGAAACCGGCAAAACTGTCCATCGACGAGAAACAGTTTTACCGCGAAAAGATTAAACGCCTGCTAAAAGAGCGGGATGCGGTGATGGTCGCCCATTACTACACCGATCCGGAAATCCAGTCACTGGCGGAAGAGACCGGCGGGTGTATTTCCGACTCGCTGGAAATGGCCCGATTCGGTAGTCAGCATCCGGCATCAACGCTGCTGGTCGCCGGCGTGCGTTTTATGGGCGAAACCGCCAAGATCCTCAGCCCGGAAAAAACCATTCTGATGCCGACGTTGCAGGCCGAGTGCTCGCTGGATCTCGGCTGCCCGATCGACGAGTTCAGCCGTTTCTGCGATGCGCACCCGGACCGGACGGTCGTGGTTTACGCCAATACTTCCGCTGCCGTTAAGGCCCGTGCTGACTGGGTCGTCACCTCCAGCATTGCCGTTGAACTGATCGAGCATCTCGACAGCCTGGGGGAAAAAATTATCTGGGCACCGGATCGCCATCTGGGCCAGTACGTGACGCGCAAAAGCGGGGCCGATGTGCTGTGCTGGCAGGGGGCCTGCATCGTCCACGACGAATTTAAAACCCAGGCGCTACAGCAAATGAAGGCGCTCTATCCGGAAGCCGCCGTGCTGGTGCATCCTGAGTCACCGCAGGCGATCGTCGATCTGGCCGATGCGGTGGGATCGACCAGCCAGCTGATCCAGGCAGCGCAGACCATGCCGCATAAGAAAATGATCGTCGCCACCGATCGTGGCATTTTTTACAAAATGCAGCAGGCCTGCCCGGATAAAGAACTGCTGGAAGCGCCCACCGCCGGTGAAGGTGCCACCTGCCGCAGCTGTGCGCACTGCCCGTGGATGGCAATGAACGGACTGAAAGCGATTGCCGATGGTCTTGAGCAGGGCGGCAGTGCCCACGAGATACACGTTGATGAAGCGCTGCGCCAGGGCGCATTGATCCCGCTGAACCGTATGCTAACCTTTGCAGCACAACTCAAACTTAAGGTTAAGGGTAACGCCTGACCGACGCTCTTCAGGATAAGGTCTTAATATGGATTTCTTCAGTACCTCAAATATTCTGGTTCATATTCCTCTCGGCAGCGGTGGTTACGATCTTTCATGGATCGAAGCCATCGGTACGCTGGCTGGCCTGCTTTGCATCTGGCTGGCAAGTCTGGAAAAGATCGTCAACTATGCGTTTGGCCTGCTAAACGTCACGCTGTTCGCCGCGATCTTTTTCCAGATCCAGCTCTACGCCAGCCTGTTACTACAGCTATTTTTCTTCGTGGCTAATATATACGGCTGGTACGCCTGGAGTCGCCAGACCAGCGATCATCAACAGGCGTTGAAGATTCGCTGGATGCCGCTGCCAAAAGCGCTTCTTTGTGGCGCTGTTTGCATACTGGCGATTGCGCTGATGACGGTATACATCGACCCGGTGTTCGCCTTTCTGACGCGTACTTCGGTGGCACTGATGCAGGGGATGGGATTAAACGTGGTGATGCCTGAGCTACAGCCGGATGCTTTCCCGTTCTGGGATTCCTGCATGATGGTTCTGTCGATTGCCGCCATGATCCTGATGACGCGCAAATACGTCGAGAACTGGCTACTGTGGGTGGTGATCAACATCATCAGCGTGATGATTTTTGCCCGGCAGGGGGTTTATGCGATGGCGCTGGAATATGCCATTCTGACGGTGATTGCGCTTAACGGTTCCTGGCTGTGGATTAAAAGCGCACGCCAGCGGGTGTGAAACCTCAGCGCGGCAGGCGGCGATGATGACCGCCTGCCGTCGTTAAAACTTTCGTTGCCGATTAGTGGTGATGGCCGTGATGGCTGTGACTCTCGCCCTGAATCCAGTGCAGATCGCAGTCATCGCTGTCGCAGCGCTGATACTCCATCTGCACCGTTGCGTGCTCGATCTGATAATTCTCATGCAGAAAATGATGAATACGCTGCAATAGCGCATCGTGATCGCGTGGCGGTATCACCTGCACATGCAGCGTAATGACCGGCTTTTCTCCCACCTGCCACAGATGAACGTGGTGCACATTACGAACCTCGGGAATATTCAGCGTCAGCGATCGCTGCAGCTTGTCGGCATCAATATGCTGCGGTGCGCCTTCCAGCAGTTCATGCGTGCTCTCTTTAATCAGCATCCAGCCGCTGCGCAGCACCAGCATTGAAACCAGCACCGAGAGAATAGGGTCAATCGGCGTCCACCCGGTAAACATAATAATCAGCGCCGCCGCAATGGCTCCCACTGAACCCAGCAAATCACCCAGCACGTGCAAAGCCGCCGCCCGCACGTTGAGATTCTTTTCACCGCTCCCGCGATGCAGCAGCCAGAATGAAAGGATATTGGCCAGCAGGCCGCCGACGGCAATAACCAGCATCATTCCGCCCGCAACGGGTTGAGGATGGGTAAAACGTTGAATGGCTTCCCAGACAATCAGGACTGTAATCACCAGCAGGGCGAGGGCGTTAACGAATGCGGCGAGCGTGGTTAGGCGCAGCATACCGAAAGTATGCCGTTTGTCCGGTCGACGTTGGGCAAACTGAACCGCCATGAGCGCAACCAGCAGCGCAGCGGCATCGGTGAGCATGTGCCCGGCATCGGCCAGCAGGGCCAGCGAGCCGGATAACAGGCCGCCGACCACTTCAGCGACCATATAGATTGCGGTAACAAGGAAGGCCGCCAACAGGCGGGAGCGGTTTCCATCCGCTGCAGAATGACTGTGTGCCATAGATATCCGATAGAGTTAACAGACGCTTGATCCAGTATACTAATGGATTAGCTGCAACAATTGTATTTTGCTGTCTGTTCTCATCGTTCTGATGACTCAGTCACCAAACGCTTTGCGGGCAGCTGTCGTGCTAGATGAAACACCGGGCCGATGACCTGCCCCGGTGCTACAGCGACAATGCGCCGTTACTGCGTAGTACCATCCGTTTTATGGTTGGCATCGTCACCCACTTTCTTGCTGGTATCCGGGCATTTCCCGTCTTTGCACTGTGAGTTTTTGTGCACTTCTGCGGCATTCAAATCCTGATGCGTTGAGTTGGCATCGCCCGTGTTGATTTTACTGTTATCCACGTTGTTAGGCTGAAGATTCTGTTTTGCATCTGGTGCTTTGGCACCGGCATCTGCCGCTGCATTAGCCGCACCGTTGTTGCTGCTGCTATCTGCGGCCATCGCCGTTGCGCTACCCAGGGTCATTGCTGCAGTGAGGAAGATCATCGCGAACTTATTCATCATTGTGCTCCGTTGAGTTCTGAGTATGGACCAAACCGGCTTAACGATTTGAAGAGGAATATCCCCTTTAGAAATAAAGCTCCATAAAGATAACGTCAGGCAACCATAAATTGTGCCAATTCCATTTTTCAAAAAATTAACACTTAAAATTGTAGTAAAGAGAAGCAGAAAATCAAATTCACCCTGAAAACCGTCGGGGAAAGGCGATTTACAGCGTCGGGGACTCGCGATAGATTGGAGCTGATGCGCCTGGTGTGCAGCTCGGCAATGAAATAACCTGGAACTATTATGAATTATCAGAACGATGACTTAAGAATCAAAGAGATAAAAGAATTACTACCTCCTGTTGCTCTGTTTGAAAAATTCCCTGCCACGGATAAGGCTGCTGACACAGTATTCCGCGCCCGCCAGGCCATTCATCAGATCCTGCGGCAGCAGGACGATCGCCTGCTGGTGGTGATCGGTCCCTGTTCTATTCACGATGTGACGGCGGCGAAAGAGTATGCAGAGCGTCTGCTGAAGCTGCGTGAGGAGCTGAAGGATTCGCTGGAAGTGGTGATGCGCGTTTATTTTGAAAAGCCGCGCACCACGGTTGGCTGGAAAGGGCTGATTAACGATCCACATATGGATGGTAGTTTCCAGATCAACGATGGTCTGCGCATTGCGCGCAAGCTGCTGGTGGATATCAATGACAGCGGCCTGCCTGCTGCCGGTGAGTTCCTTGATATGATCACCCCGCAGTACGTCGGCGATCTGATGAGCTGGGGCGCTATTGGCGCACGTACCACGGAATCTCAGGTTCACCGTGAGCTTTCTTCCGGTCTTTCCTGCCCGGTTGGTTTTAAGAATGGCACTGACGGCACGATTAAAGTTGCCATCGATGCGATTGGTGCAGCCGGTGCGCCGCACTGCTTCCTCTCGGTGACCAAGTACGGTCATTCAGCGATTGTGGAAACCAGCGGTAATCAGGATTGCCATATCATTCTGCGCGGCGGCAAAGAGCCAAACTACAGCGCGCACCATGTTAGCGCGGTGAAGAGTGGTCTGGAAAAGGCCGGTCTGCCGGCGCAGGTGATGGTTGATTTCAGCCACGCTAACAGCAGCAAGCAGTTTAAAAAGCAGCTGGATGTGTCTACCGATGTGGCAGAGCAGATTGCTTCGGGTGAGCGGGCGATCATTGGTGTGATGATTGAGAGCCATCTGGTGGAAGGTAATCAGAGCCTGGAGAGCGGTGAGCCGCTGGTTTACGGTAAAAGCGTGACCGATGGCTGCATTGGCTGGGAAGATACTGAAACCGTGCTGCGCCAGCTGGCTGCGGCGGTGAAGGCGCGTCGCGGGTAATATCCGATTAGCGGTGGGCGGTACCTGAGCAGGTTTGCTACCGCTACAGCGCCTGATCAGACGGCTCGCTGCCCGCTTCGGCGGTCCTCGCGCCGCTTTGCGGTGCCCTCACTCCGTTCGTCAGCCTCCCGGACCAGCACAGACGGGGCGTCCTGCCCCGGCTGTGCTTTTCGGCCGCGTCCATGCGGCCAAATCCTGGCTTCCTCTCTTCGTTCAGCGCTGCGGATTGCCGAAGCGGGCAGCGATCCGTTTGCTCTGTAGCTTCAGCGTTTTTTTGCGATAACCCCCATGACTATTCAGCTGGTTGGCTTTAATCAGATTGCTGATTAACGTCTGTGGTGCGACCCCGGAGCCAGCCTCTGAAATGAACGGCGGGCAATTCGCAGCACTGGGGCGGGCGTTGCTGGTTTGTGTAGTCTGGTGCCGATGTGATTGCGCGGACGGGTTGCTGCCCCGGCTGGCGGTCCTCGCGCCACGCGCTGCGTGGTGCCTTCCCTTCGTTCGTCAGCCGATCGGACCGGCTCAGACGGCACATCCGTGTGCCGACCGAGCCTTTCGCCCGTGTCCTGCGGGCTTATCCTGGCTTCCTTTCTTCGCTCAGCGCTGTGGATTGCCCGTCGGGTCAGCAACCCGTCCGCGCCGTGACTCTTGAGCTGTCTTCAGGTTTGAAAGCCGCTGTTTGCGCCGCATTTACGGCCAATACTCATGTTGAGTGCTATGGGCTGAACTGGTCATTAAGCAGCGACAATAATGACACGAAGGTGCACAGCCTCTGCCGGGGATGCAGGACAATCCGCAGCGCTGAGGTGAAAGCAGCAGGCCAGGAGACGCCAACATGGACGTTGGCGTCAGGCGAAGTCGGGTCAGGGATGACACGTCTTCGCCGGTCCGACCGGCCGGATGCTGTAACCGAAGGCATCACGCAGCGCGTGACGCGAGGACGGCCGGAAGCCCCGGCAGAGGCTGGGAACCCGGCACGGTTTTTCAGCAACACCGGCAGAGGCTGGGAACCCGGCACGGTTTTTCAGCAGCATCGAAAGAGGCTGGGAACCTGGCAACATTCTCGTCGCGACTCTCCCCAAACCGCACACAAAAAAACCGCCATCTCAACGACGGCGGCTTTATCAACTCAGCTCACTCCTGCCTCTCGGCAGAAAATTACTTCGCTTTACCCTGGTTAGCTACGGCCGCGGCTTTCGCTGCGATCTCGTCTGCATCACCCAGATAGTAGTGCTTGATAGGCTTGAAGTTTTCATCGAACTCATACACCAACGGCACGCCGGTTGGAATGTTCAGTTCCAGAATCTCTTCTTCGCTCATGTTGTCCAGGTATTTCACCAGCGCACGCAGGGAGTTACCGTGGGCAGCGATGATCACTTTCTCGCCGCTTTTCATGCGTGGCAGAATAGACTCGTTCCAGTAAGGCAGAACGCGATCGATAGTCAGCGCAAGGCTCTCGGTAGTTGGCAGCTGCTCTGCGGTCAGTGACGCATAGCGCGGGTCGTGGCCAGGGAAACGCTCATCAGCACGATCCAGCTCCGGTGGAGTCACCGCAAAACCGCGACGCCACTGCTTAACCTGCTCGTCACCGTATTTGTTAGCGGTTTCGGCTTTATCCAGACCCTGCAGCGCACCGTAGTGACGCTCGTTCAGACGCCATGATTTCTCAACCGGCAGCCAAACCTGATCAACTTCGTCCAGAATATTCCACAGCGTGTGGATGGCACGTTTCAGCACGGAGGTGTAAGCAAAATCGAAGGTGAAGCCTTCTTTTTTCAGCAGTTGACCCGCTGCTTTAGCTTCGGTGCGGCCTTTATCAGACAGATCAACGTCGTACCAACCGGTAAAGCGGTTTTCGTTGTTCCACTGGCTTTCGCCGTGACGCACCAGAACCAGCTTAGTTACAGCCATAGCTTAACTCCTTAATAACTTTACGTTTCTATGATAATGGGAATCGGTAAACTGCCGGAGCCTGCGCGCGACAATTTTAATGTGCATTACCATAGCTGAAATCTGCGCAGCGCGTAAGCCCGTCGCGCATGCGTTGCGCGTTTTTCATGCGCTTTATCAAACTGCAATCAACTGGTAACGCGTCACCGACTGATACGATTCACCTGGCGCCAGCCAACAGTCCGGCTGCGGCCATTCAGGGTGATTAGGCGAGTCGGGCAGGAACTCGCTCTCCAGCGCAATACCCTGGAAAGCAGTATAGACTCCCTGTTCGCGCGCCGGGGTTCCCGCCAGGTAATTCCCGCTGTAAAGCTGCAAAGCCGGAGCGGTAGTAAACACTTTAAGCTGTAGTTGACCGTCGGCAGACCACAGCTCGGCAGCCGGTTCCGGCGAGTCATTCAACAGGTAGGCGTGATCGTAACCTTTCACCCGCTGCTGATCGGCATCCTTCAGGAAATCCTGCGCCACGCTCTTCGCCTGGCGAAAATCGAAACCGGTTCCCTCTACCGCTTTCAGTGGCGCAGCGGGAATCCCTTCGCTATCCACCGGCAGATAGTAATCGGCATTTAACAGCAGACGATGCTGGCGCGCATCGCCGTGTTCCGCATCCAGATTGAAATAGGCATGATTAGTCAGATTCACCGGGCAGGGTTTATCCACCGTCGCCTGATAGCTAATCGACAGGGTGTTATCTTCATCCAGATGATAGCGCAGCGAGACGATCAGTTCGCCCGGGAAGCCCTGATCGCCGTCGGGTGAATCAAGGCGGTATTCCACTTCGCTTTCGCTCTGGCAGACAATCTGCCAGCGACGATGGCTGAAGCCTTCAGGGCCGCCGTGCAGCTGGTGTTCGCCCTGATTGGCGCTCAGTTTAATGGCCTCACCGTTCAGTACCAGCTGTGAGTGGGCGATACGGTTCGCGTAGCGGCCAACTGTCGCACCAAGATAGGCAGACTGGTGAAGATAGTCGGAAGGTGTCGCGCAGCCCAGCAGCGCTTCACGCACGCTGCCGTCGCGCATCGGCACGCGTGCGGAAAGCCACGTTGCGCCCCAGTCCATAAATGTCGCCACCATGCCGTTGCTGTTGCGCAGGGTGGTAATCCGCCACGGCTGTCCGTCCGGGGCGTGGGAATCAGGTTTTAGCATGGGCCGGCTCCTTCTGAGGCTTTGCAAACGTAAAATGTTTCTTTGATACCGGACTGTGCCTCGTACTGCTCCGCCACGGCCGCCTTCACGCCCGCTACGCGATCCTGCGGCATCAGCGCCACCACACAGCCGCCAAAGCCGCCGCCGGTCATGCGTACGCCACCGCTCTCACCCAGCGCGGCTTTAACGATATCCACCAGCTGATCGATTGCCGGTACGGTGATTTCAAAGTCATCGCGCATTGAGGCGTGGGATTCTGCCATCAGCACCGCCATGCGGGTCAGATCGCCGTTGGCCAGCGCATCAGCCGCTTCCAGCGTGCGGGCATTTTCCGTCAGCACGTGGCGTACGCGTTTCGCCACCAGCGGGTCCAGCTCGTTCTGGCGCTCGTTAAACTGCGCCAGGGTTACGTCACGCAGGGAAGACTGGCCGAAGAAGGCCGCACCTTCTTCGCACTGCTGGCGGCGGGTATTGTATTCACTGCCGACAAGGCTGCGGCGGAAGTTGGAGTTAATGATCACGACCGCGATGTCTTCCGGCATCGGAACCGGTCGGGTGCCGAGCGTACGGCAGTCCAGCAGCATGGCGTGATCCTTCTCGCCCAGCGCCGAAATCAGCTGGTCCATAATGCCGCAGTTGCAGCCGACAAACTGGTTCTCCGCTTCCTGACCGTTGACGGCAATCGCTGCGCCATCCAGCGCCAGTCCGTAAAGGTGATTGAACACGGTGCCTACCGCCACCTCCAGAGAGGCCGAGGAGCTTAAACCCGCACCCTGCGGCACGTTGCCGCTAATCACCAGGTCCGCGCCGCCGAAGTTTGGCTGACGCTGTTGTAAATGCTTCACCACGCCGCGCACATAGTTGGCCCACATATAGTCCGGGTGGGAAACAATCGGCTGGTCGAGGGAGAAAATATCCTGCTGGCTGTCGTAATCAGCTGCAACAACCCGTACCTGACGATCGTCGCGCTTCGCACAGCTGATGACTGTCTGATAATCAATGGCACAGGGCAGCACAAAACCGTCGTTATAGTCGGTGTGCTCGCCAATCAAATTCACCCGTCCGGGTGCCTGAAGCGTATCGGTAGCCGCATAGCCAAAAGCGTTGGTGAAAATCTGCTGGGTAGTGGTCTTTAAAGTCATGGTTATGCTCCGGTTTCGCGGAAATGGATATCGCTGACGGCACGCAGACGTTCGGCTGCCTGTTCCGGCGTTAAATCACGTTGAGTTTCAGCCAGCATTTCGTAGCCGACCATAAATTTACGTACCGTTGCTGAACGCAGCAGCGGTGGATAGAAGTGTGCGTGCAGCTGCCAGTGTTCGTTGTCTTCACCGTTAAACGGCGCGCCGTGCCAGCCCATGGAGTAGGGGAACGAGCACTGGAACAGGTTGTCATAGCGGCTGGTCAGCTTTTTCATCGCCAGCGCCAGATCGTCGCGCTGCGCGTCGCTGAGATCGGTCAGGCGCTTCACGCTGGCTTTCGGCAGCAGCAGGGTTTCAAACGGCCACGCCGCCCACCACGGCACCACGGCCAGCCAGTGCTCGGTTTCTACTACCGTACGGCTGCCGTCCTGCAACTCGCGTGCGCAGTAATCGACCAGCATCGGTGAGCCATTTTTTGCATACCAGGCACGTTGCAGATCGTCCTCGCGCTTCGCTTCATTCGGCAGGAAGCTGTTGGCCCAAATCTGGCCGTGCGGATGCGGGTTGGAGCAGCCCATCGCCGCGCCTTTATTCTCAAAGACCTGCACCCACGGGTAGCTTTGGCCCAGCTCAGCGGTTTGTTCCTGCCAGGTTTTCACCACATCAATCAGGCCGTCCAGCGTCAGTTCCGGCAGGGTTTTACTGTGATCGGGGGAAAAACAGATCACCCGGCTGGTGCCGCGCGCGCTTTCACAGCGCATGAGTAAATCTTCGCTTTCCGGGGCATCCGGCGTATCGGTCATCAGCGCCGCAAAGTCGTTGGTAAAGACATAGGTACTGGTGTAATCGGGATTTTTATCGCCGGTTACGCGGGTATTGCCCGGGCAGAGAAAACAGTCGGGATCGTGCGCAGGCAGCCTATCCTGCGAGGGTGTTTCCTGCGCGCCCTGCCATGGTCGTTTGGCGCGATGCGGGGAAACCAGAATCCACTGATCGGACAGCGGATTGTAGCGACGATGTGGATGATCCACCGGATTGAATTTTTGCATGTTAAGTCCTGATAACCTTCTGTCTGCGTCAGATCTGATAAAAAAATAACACAGTCGCGGTGCGGAAAGCGTGATCGAAATGGAAAAAATGGAATCGTTTACACAAACTTTAAAAACGACAATGTCGCTAAGAGTAAAGGATGGACACAATTTCGCAAGTTTGTGGCAGTGAATTAGTGGTAGCGATTACACTATGTGGTTTGCACCACGTGCCGGTCACTGTAAGCCTGGCTAAAACGCAATGAAGTGAAGAGGTGGAGCCGCGTCCGTGTTTGAGATAAGTCATGCAGAAACGGGAAGGGAAAGTGCTAATGAGCATTAAGAGAATTACGCCGGGTGAGTTCCACCAGAAGTGCGAGGAAAGCAGGGCAGGTCCACGAACGAACCCGCCCGGCGCAGGAATTACAGCGTTTCCTGTAAATATCCGTAGCGATCGCCATCGGCAATAAAACTCAGACGATGGGTAATGCACTGCGGGGCATCTTCCGCGTGGTGGGAAACAAACAGCAGCTGGGTGCGGCCTTCACCGATCAGTACATCAACAAAGCGACGAACCAGCAGGCGGTTAATCGGGTCCAGCCCCTGTAGCGGTTCGTCGAGGATCAGCAGAGCCGGGTGTTTAACCAGCGCACGGGCGATCAGTACCAGCCGCTGCTGGCCCCAGGAGAGATCGTGGAACGGCGTATCACCCTGTTTTTCCATGCCCAGCAGATGCAGCCACTGTTTTGCCAGCGCCTGCTGACGATCCGAGACGGCCTGGTAGATGCCGATGGAATCAAAATAGCCGGAGATAATTACATTGCGCACGCTGCTGCTGACCCGGTAATCAAGATGCAGGCTGCTGCTGACGTAGCCGATATGCTGTTTGATATCCCAGATGGTTTCGCCGCTGCCGCGACGGCGGCCAAACAGCGTCAGATCGTTACTGTAGCCCTGCGGATGATCGCCGGTGATCAGACTGAGCAGCGTCGATTTACCGGCGCCGTTCGGGCCAACGATTTGCCAGTGCTGCTGGCGATCGACCTGCCAGTCGAGATGGTGCAGGATCGTACGATCGTTATAGGAGACAACGCCGTCGCGCAGCACAATTAGCGGTGCATCGGCAGCCAGCTGGGGAATGGCCTCCGCGTCGTCGGGTTCCGGCAGTGTCATGCCGTCCAGCTTTTCACTGTGCGCCAGCTGGGCGACCAGCGCCTCGGCAAGGATAGCTTTACGGGGGCCGGTATGGCTGAGATGGCACTCCGCCAGCACGCCCACCTGCTGAATGAAGTCGGGGATATCATCAAAGCGGTTCAGCACCAGCACCAGGGTGAAATCAGGCCGCTGCAGTTCCCCCAGCACGCTGGCGAGATTAGCGCGCGAAGCCACATCCAGCCCGTCAAACGGTTCATCAAGGATCAGCAGGTCGGGCTGCGCCATCAGCGCCTGGCACAGCAGGGTTTTGCGCGTTTCCCCGGTGGAAAGGTATTTGAAGCGGCGATCGAGCAGGTAGGTAATGCCAAACTTCTCCGCCAGCTGCTGGCAGCGCGCCGGGTCGCGCACCTCATCCTGAATAATCTCAGCCGCCGTGCGGCCGGTATCTTCTTCGCCGGGGCTGAGCAGGTCAGTGTTATTACGCTGCCATTCGTCGGCCACCAGTTTCTGTAGCTGTTCCAGCGACAGGCGCACGGGGTGCCTGAAATCGCCGATCGCCCGGCCTTTAGAGGGGGCCAGCTCACCAGAAAGGGCGCGGGCCAGCGACGACTTACCGCTGCCGTTGGCCCCGACGAACGCCCAGCTTTCACCGGCGCGTAAAGTCAGATCGTTCAGGTTCAGAGTTCGGGTATCGCTCAGGCGAAAGATGCCTTGCGTAATTTGCAACATTAACATTATTCATTCCATTTTATGCATCACACGGTTATTAGGGGCTTCCTGCCGTACAATGTCAAATCCCGCCCGATGATTCAGAGCAGCGTCGCGATGATGACGCGATCGGCATTAAAATATGCTGTCACGGCCGAGCCGGGCTGCAGTTTTTGCTGGGTGATAAGCTGATTTTCGACGGTGGCACAGAGCGTTTCACCGCTGCCGAGCGTCACCAGCACTTCGCTGCGGCTTTCACCCTGTTCTATCTGGCTGATGTGGCCCGTCAGCAGATTATCCGCGCTGACGCTTTCCTGAGTAATGCCAACCCACGGCGCTTTAATCAACACCAGCACCTCTTTGCCCTCAGCCAGCTGCAGGCGATTGGCGCTCTGCTCGGTCAGCGCGACCTTGATTTGGGTGTCACCGTCGGCCAGCTGTACCGTAACATGCTGTTGTACCGGCAGATTGTCGCGGCTGACGACGGTGCCGTACAGCTGGTTTCGCGCGCTGGTTTGCAGTGAAAAGCGCGCGATTGCGCCCAGCAGACTGCCGAGTGGCGCATCGTCCTGTAAAACATCGAATGCCTTCTGCTGGATCTGTTCCAGCAGCGCATAGAGTTGAATCAGGCGCTCGCCGTAGGGCGTAACGATGGCCCCGCCGCCGCCTTTACCGCCGGTGGCGCGCTCAACCAGCGTGCGGTCGGCCAGCTGGTTCATCTCGTTAATCGCATCCCAGGCGCTCTTATAGCTGATCCCCGCCAGCTTCGCGCCCTGGCTGATCGAGCCGCTCTCCTTTATCTGGCGCAGCAGTTCAATACGGCGCGGGTCAGCGAACAGCCGCTGCTGTAACTTCAGAATCAGGGCAATTTCGGCCTGCATTTTGCTCTCCCATTTTCAGCATCTCATTGCCGGATTGTAGCAGCAGGGGATGCGGATGCGTGGGGAATAAATTCAGCACGAAAGCACAAAAGGTCAGTGCAATCCTGTGTTCTGTCGTTACAATAACTTTTTTGTTCAGCGAAATGAGGCTTCCATGCTGGAATTACTGAAAGGCCTGGCTGTAGCGATCCTGATGGTCCCGGTTGTGATGGCGATTATCCTTGGTCTGATTTATGGATTAGGTGAAGTCTTCAACGTCATTTCTAAAATCGGGCACCGTGACCGCCCGGTTAAAAACCAGCAGTAACACGTTTTCCCCTCACGCCCGGTTTACCGGGCGTTTGTTTTCCCCGCTATCCGCTTTTGTGAAATTGACCTCAAATAATGTTCTGTTCCTCTTCATCGATTTTTCTGTGACGTTCGGCCGCGCTATCGCTATATTATTGCCTACATAACGAACCTCTCTGGAGAAGTGCATGTCTGTAAAAATGAATACCTGGCTGACCGCTGCGGTCGTCACCCTGAGCATCAGTGGCCACGCGGTTGCCGCGGATAACATCACCGTTTTTGCTGCGGCCTCGCTGACCAACGCCCTGCAGGATATCGCCAGCCAGTATGAGAAAGGGAAAGATGTCAAAATCGTTTCCTCATTCGCTTCATCCTCTACCCTGGCCCGTCAGATTGAGCAGGGCGCTCCGGCCGATCTGTTTATCTCTGCCGACCAGCAGTGGATGGACTACGCCGCAGAGAAGAAAACCATCGATGAATCCAGCCGTTTTACTCTGCTGGGTAACGATCTGGTGCTGGTGGCTCCGGCCTCTGCCAAAGCGCAGAAAGTGGATATCAGCAAAACCACCGACTGGAAAACGCTGCTGAACGGCCAGCGCCTTGCGGTGGGCGATCCTGACCACGTTCCGGCCGGTATCTATGCCAAAGAAGCGCTGGAAAAACTGGGCGCCTGGGATCAGCTGTCTCCGGTGATGGCGCGCAGCAACAGCGTTCGTGCCGCTCTGGCGCTGGTCGAGCGTGATGAAACCCCGTACGGCATTGTTTACGGTTCTGATGCGGTGGCCAGCAAGAAAGTCGCCGTGGTCGGCACCTTCCCGGCAGACAGCCACAAGCCGGTCGAATATCCGGTAGCTATCGTGAAAGATCATAAAAATGCCAGCGTCAGCGCCTTTTATGACTACCTGAAAGGACCGCAGGCGGCAGCGATTTTCAAACAGTATGGATTTGCGCCTAAGTCATGATGTTCCTCAGCGATCCCGAATGGCAGGCGGTTGCGCTCAGCCTGAAAGTCTCGGTGGTGGCGGTGGCATGCAGCCTGCCGTTCGGTATCCTGATGGCGTGGCTGCTGGTCCGCCGTCAGTTCCCCGGTAAAACTCTGCTCGACAGTATTATCCACCTGCCGCTGGTGCTGCCGCCGGTAGTGGTGGGCTATCTGCTGCTGCTGGGCTTCGGGCGGCGCGGGGTGATTGGCGAATACCTGTATGACTGGTTTGGCTTCAGCTTTGCCTTTAGCTGGCGCGGTGCCGCGCTGGCTTCGGCGGTGATTGCCTTCCCGCTGATGGTTCGTGCCATTCGCCTGGCGTTGGAAGCGGTTGATACCCGGCTGGAGCAGGCAGCCCGCACGCTGGGTGCCGGGCGCTGGCGGGTGTTTCTGACCATCACGCTGCCGCTGACCCTGCCGGGGATTATTGTGGGTACGGTGCTGGCTTTTGCCCGCTCTCTGGGCGAGTTTGGTGCCACCATCACCTTTGTTTCCAATATCCCGGGTGAAACGCGTACGCTGCCGTCGGCAATGTATACGCTGATTGAAACGCCGGGTGCCGAAGGCGCTGCCGCCAGACTGTGCGTGATTGCTATCGTGCTGGCGCTGTTTTCTCTGCTTGTTTCCGAATGGCTGACCCGCTGGGGTCGTAAGCGTTTAGGTCTTTAATGTTAGAACTCGATTTCAGCCAGCAGCTGGGCGACTGCCTGCTTAATGTGCAGACCAGCCTGCCGGGTAAGGGAATTACCGCCGTGTTTGGCGTCTCCGGTGCGGGGAAAACCTCGCTGATTAACGCCATTGGTGGGCTGACGGTGCCGCAGCAGGGGCGCATTGTGCTCAACGACCGGGTGCTCAGCGATACGGCTAAAGGTATCTGGCTGCCGCCGGAAAAGCGCCGCGTTGGCTATGTTTTTCAGGACGCGCGCCTGTTCCCGCATTATCGGGTGCGCGGCAACCTGGAATACGGCATGGCGAAAAGCATGCGCCCGCAGTTCGACAGTCTGGTTCAACTGCTGGGCATCGAACCGCTGCTGTCCCGCTTCCCGTGGTCGCTCTCCGGCGGTGAAAAACAGCGTGTTGCCATTGGGCGTGCATTGCTGACTGCGCCGGAAATCATGCTGATGGATGAGCCGCTGGCCTCGCTCGATCTGCCGCGCAAGCGCGAGCTGCTGCCCTATCTGCAAAAGCTGGCGAAAGAGGTCGACATTCCGATTCTTTACGTCAGCCACAGCCTGGATGAGCTGCTGCATCTGGCCGAAAACGTACTGGTGCTGGATAAAGGATCGGTCATCGCCAATGGTCCGCTGGAAGAAGTGTGGGCCAGTAGCGCCATGCGTCCGTGGCTGCCGCGCGCCGAGCAGAGCAGCGTGCTACGCGTACAGGTGCTGGAGCAGCATCCGCACTACGAGATGACCGCGCTGTCGCTGGGCGAGGAGCGTATCTGGGTCAGTCGCATTACTGCGCCGTTACAAACGCCGATGCGCATCCGTATTAATGCGGCGGACGTGTCGCTGGTGCTGGAACCACCGGTCAACAGCAGCATTCGCAATGTGATACCTGCCGTCGTAGTTGAGCTGCTGGAGATCGATCATCAGGTGGAGGTGAAGCTGCGGGTCGGCCACAGCGAGCTTTGGGCGCGTATTACGCCCTGGGCCCGCGATGAATTGAAGATTAAACCCGATATGCCGCTTTATGCGCAGATCAAAAGCGTGTCAATCACGCCCTGATTACAGAATTTCGCGGTAAATGGTTTCGGCAATGCCCGGCTCAAGGTTGGTGCCGATCACGCGCCCGGCGCGGGCTTTAATCGCCTCGTCGGCGTTGCCCATTGCCACACCCAGACCCACGGTTTCCAGCATGCTCAGGTCGTTGTAGTTGTCGCCAAAGGCCAGCACGTCGCTCATCTGATAGCCTTCTGCGGCTACCCATTCGGCCAGACGTTTGCCTTTGCTGTTACCGGCTTTGGCAATATCGACCTGATCGTGCCACGACCACTCGCAGGCCAGGCCGAGTTCATCCTCAACCTTCTGCGCGAAGCGCTGCAGTTCCGCCGTGTCCTGGTGAGAAACGGCAAATTTCCAGATCGACTGTGCGCTCTGCGCCGCACCGGCCAGGCTGTCGACATGCAGGAACGTCGGGCGCTGGGATTCAGGCAGGGTCAGGCCCCAGTTAATCGTGCGGGTCACGTGACCAGTTTCGGCCTGGTACAGCATGGCATCATCCACATACAGCAGGCCGTGAATCGCGGCGTCGTCGAGCATTTCAATCACGCGCTGCGCCTGATCTTTTGGCAGCGGATCGGAATGTAAGACTTTTTTCGCCTGGTAATCATACAAATAGGTGCCGTTACAGCAGATTGCAGGTGTATCCAGCGCCAGTGCCTGATAAAAAGGATGGATAGCAACATGATGGCGACCGGTAACGATCAACACTTTTACCCCGGCCTGGCGCGCTTTAGCCAGCGCTTCCAGCGACTCGGGAAGAATGGTTTTATTCGGCGTTAAAAGCGTGCCGTCCAGATCAAGGGCGATGATGCGATAGCTCATATGCGTTTCCGTGACTAAATGTGAGTTAAAGAGTGTACACCCTGTGACGCCGGCCACAAAACCGACGAACGCAATCAATGATTACGACCCCGAAGACTTAACAAGGAGCATTCATGAAACACGTTGTTTATACCGCCAGCCCTGAAAGCCAGCAGATCCATGCCTGGCAGCTGAATGAGGATGGCGCGCTGACGCTGTTGCAGGTTGTCGATGCGCCGGGCCAGGTTCAGCCAATGGTGGTCAGCCCGGACAAAACGTTCCTGTACGTGGGTGCCCGTCCGGACTTCCGCGTGCTGGCGTATAAAATCGACAGTGAAGGCAAACTGAAAGAAGCGGGGCACGCATCGCTGCCGGGCAGCCCGACCCACATTTCTACTGACCGCGAAGGTCGCTTTATCTTCGTCGGTTCATATAACGATGCCTGCGTCAGCGTCAGCCCGATTGGCGACAACGGCCTGCCGGGCGAACCTGCCCAGGTGATTAAGGGTCTGGACGGCTGCCACTCGGCGAATATCGACCTCGGTAACCGGACGCTGTTTGTTCCGGCGCTGAAGCAGGACCGCATCGCGCTGTTCGAGCTGGCGCAGAACGGCGAGCTGACTCCGCGCGCTCAGGCCGAGGTGAATACCACCGCCGGTGCCGGTCCACGCCATATGGTGTTCCATCCGAACCAGAAGTTTGCCTACTGCGTCAACGAGCTGGATAGCAGCGTCGACGTCTGGGCGCTGGGTGAAAAAGTCGAGAAGGTGCAGAGCCTGGATATGATGCCGGAAGGCTTCAGCGACACGCGCTGGGCGGCCGACATCCACATCACCCCGGATGGCCGCTTCCTGTACAGCTGCGATCGCACTGCCAGTGTGATCACCGTGTTCAGCATCGGCAACGACGGCGCGACGCTGACTATTGAAGGCTACCAGCAGACGGAAACCCAGCCGCGCGGCTTTAACATCGACAGCACCGGGCAGTATCTGATTGCGGCAGGTCAGAAATCACACCATATCGCGGTGTACAAAATCGCCGCGGATAACGGTCTTCTGCAGGAGCTGGCGCGCTATGCGGTCGGCCAGGGACCGATGTGGGTCACCATCAGCGCGCTCTGATCGCCCGCTGACAGCTAATAAAAAAGGCAATCTGAGGATTGCCTTTTTTATGCGCGACGGCGGCCAGATATAGGCAATTGCCGCGTGGGGTAGAAATCTTACCATCGCGCAGAATTATAGCCTGCGCGATCGCCATTTCTGAGCGCCGATCAGGCGTAAATGGCGGTAATCGCCGCGCTGCCCAGCGTATGGAAATGTACGTTAAAGCCGACCATTGCCGCACTGGCGTTCTCGTCCACGTCCAGCTTTTCCACGTCCAGTGCGTGAACGGTGAAAATATAGCGGTGGTGTTCACCTTTCGGCGGTGCCGCGCCGCCGTAACCGGCGCTACCGAAGTCGGTGCGGGTTTGCAGCGATCCGGTCGGCAGTTCGGCAACGCCGGAACCGGCACCTTCAGGCAGTTCGCGGGTGTCCGCAGGCAGGTTGGCCACCACCCAGTGCCACCAGCCCGAGCCGGTCGGCGCATCGGGATCGTAGCAGGTCACCACAAAGCTTTTGGTTCCGGCCGGAACCTCATCCCACGCCAGATGCGGCGACAAATTCTCACCCTGGTAGCCCATGGCATTTAATACCTGGCGCTCCGGCAGCTTATCGCCATCGTTAAAACTCGTGCTAAACAGTTTCATTCCTTCTCCTGTCAGTGAAGATGTCAGCCATTTTCAGCCGCTCTGCGGCGGCAAAGGTCATCCCGGCTGCCTGCGCAGCCAACGCTGAAAAGGTATCATATCTGGGGCTGCGGCGGCACCAGCGTGCTAAACAATGGTATGCCGCCGCGTTCATCAGCGAAGCATTCGTGGCTCACGGCTTCATCTTTATGAGCAATGAAGCCGCATTGCCTGGATCTCTGTAGCTGGGCTCATTTACTGCAACGCATCCGGGGATGATGCCCTTTGCCGCGTTTATGCTGGCGTATCGCCCGCTACCCGCACCACCACCTTGCCGAAGTTTTTCCCCTCCAGCAGGCCAATCAGCGTTTCCGGTGCGTTATCCAGACCGTCGACCACATCTTCACGGAACACCAGGCGATCCTCCGCCACCCACTGGCTCATCTGGCGGAAGAATTCGTCAAAGCGATGGCCGTAATCCTGATTGATAATGAAGCCCTGCACGCGCAGGCGTTTACGCAGGATGGCGCTTTGCAGCAGCGGCAGGCGGTCCGGCCCGACGGGAAGATTCGTGCTGTTGTAGTCGGCGATCAGACCGCAAACGGGAATGCGCCCTTTGGTATTCATCAGCGGCAGCACGGCGTTAAATACTTTGCCGCCCACGCTTTCAAAATAGACGTCGATCCCCTCCGCGCAGTGGCGGCTGAGCTGCTGTGCCAGATTATCATCGCGATGGTCCAGGCAGCGGTCGAAGCCCAGCACCTGTTCGGCATAGCGGCATTTCTCTGCGCCACCGGCAATACCGACCACATGGCAGCCTTTCAGTTTGGCAATCTGGCCCACCAGTGAGCCCACCGCGCCGGTCGCTGCGGCCACCACCACGGTCTCGCCCGGCTGCGGATTACCGATATCCAGCAGCCCCATATAGGCGGTAAAGCCCGGCATGCCCAGAATCCCTAAGGCGTGGGAGGGATGTTTCAGCACCGGGCCGCTAAGTTTAAATAAGTCGCGGCCGTCGGACAGGGAAAAATCCTGCCAGCCGCTGTTGCTGACCACCCAGTCACCGACGGCGTAGTCGGCATGTTCAGACTGTTCGACAACCGAGACGGTGCCGCCGCACATCACCTCGCCCAGCCCGACGGGCGGCGCGTAGGAAGGCGCATCGCTCATCCGTCCGCGCATATACGGGTCGAGTGACAGCCACACGGTGCGCAGCAGCACCTGGCCGGTTTTTGGGGCAGGGACGTGCCGGGCTTCCAGACGGAAATTGTTTTCCGTCGGTGCGCCGTGCGGGCGCGAAGCCAGCAGGATGCGACGATTGGTTTGCTTGTCTTGTGGCATAAAAGAACCTCCGCTATCTCGTGCCCGGCTTCAGTGCCGCACACACAATGCTAAAAGCGTAGTGCATTCGGTCTGCGGCTGCCTCGCGCTGCGTGCCTTCAGGTCATCGTAAACAGCTGGGGATTGTCCACGGCGGCGGCAACCGTCGCGGTCAGCTTTGCCAGCTCGTCGCTGGAAATAATATAGGGCGGCATCAGGTAAATCAGGCGACCAAACGGACGTATCCACACGCCGCTTTCCACAAAGAAGCGCTGAATGGCGGCCACGTCCACCGGTCGGCGAGTTTCCACTACGCCAATCGCGCCCAGCACTCGCACATCGGCAACTTCCGCTGCGGCCTTTAACGGCATCAGCGCCGCCCGCAGCTGCGCTTCAATTGCCGCGACCTGCTCGGGCCAGTGGTTCTCTTCCAGTATCGCCAGCGACTCGGCCGCCACCGCACAGGCCAGCGGATTGGCCATAAACGTCGGGCCGTGCATAAAGCAGCCCGCTGCCCCGTTGCTGATGGTGTCCGCTACCCGGCGAGTGGTCAGCGTCGCCGAAAGCGTCATCGTGCCGCCGGTCAGGGCTTTGCCGACGCAGAGAATATCCGGGGCGATCCCCGCGTGTTCGCAGGCAAACAGCCTGCCGGTGCGGCCAAAGCCGGTGGCAATCTCATCGGCGATCAGCAGCAGCTGATAGCGGTCGCACAGCTCACGTACCCGCTGTAGATAGCGCGGGTGATAGAAACGCATCCCGCCCGCACCCTGCACAATCGGCTCAAGAATCACCGCACTGAGCTGACGATGATGGGTCACGATCAGCTGTTCCAGCGCGTCGGTATCGCTTTCGCGCCACGGGTCGTCAAACCGGCACGTCGGCGCGGGGGCAAACAGATGCTCGGGCAGATAGCCCTGATACAGGCTGTGCATTGAATTCTGCGGATCGCACACCGACATCGCCGCAAAGGTATCGCCGTGATAGCCGTTACGCAGCGTCAGAAAGCGCTGACGTTTCTCGCCGCGCGCCTGCCAGAACTGCAGGGCCATCTTCATCGCCACCTCAACCGCCACCGAACCGGAATCCGCCAGGAACACGCACTCCAGCGGTGCGGGAGTGATGGCGATCAGTTGGCGGCACAGCGCCACTGCCGACGGGTGCGTAATACCGCCGAACATCACGTGCGACATCTGCGCCATCTGGTTCTGTAACGCCTGATTCAGGCGCGGATGGTTGTAGCCATGAACCGCCGCCCACCATGACGACATGCCGTCAACCAGCTGCCGACCATCGGCCAGCTGTAACCGGCATTCCTGCGCGGCGACCACCGGATAGCAGGGCAGCGGATCGCGCATTGAGGTATAGGGATGCCAGATATGGTCACGGTCAAAAGCAAGATCGGCTGCATTCATAAATCACTTGTAAACCAAAAATAAAAAATTTAGTTTACAAGTATAACCAGGCCGTGAAGACAAATGACAGACTTTTTTGGAGCAAGCAATGGCAAAACGTTGGACCCTTTCACAGACGCAGGCGCTGTTTGATAAGCCGTTTCTCGAACTGATGTTTGAAGCGCAGCAGATCCACCGCCAGCATTTTGACCCGCGTCAGGTACAGGTCAGCACGCTGCTGTCGATCAAAACCGGAGCCTGCCCGGAGGACTGCAAGTACTGCCCGCAAAGCGCGCGTTATAAAACCGGGCTGGAATCGGAGCGGCTGATGGAAGTGGAGGAGGTGCTGAACTCCGCGCGCAAGGCGAAAGCCGCCGGTTCCGGTCGTTTTTGCATGGGGGCGGCGTGGAAAAATCCGCACGAGCGCGATATGCCCTATCTGGAGCAGATGGTGCAGGGAGTGAAGGCGATGGGGATGGAAACCTGTATGACCCTCGGTACGTTGAGCGAGCAGCAGGCACAGCGGCTGGCCTCCGCCGGGCTGGATTTCTATAACCACAACCTCGACACTTCGCCGGAATTCTACGGCAGCATCATCACCACCCGCAGCTATCAGGAGCGTCTGGACACCCTGGGAAAAGTGCGTGATGCCGGGATTAAAGTCTGTTCCGGGGGGATCGTCGGCCTGGGCGAAACGGTCAACGACCGGGCCGGACTGCTGGTGCAACTGGCGAACCTGCCGACGCCGCCGGAAAGCGTACCAATCAATATGCTGGTGAAAGTGAAGGGCACGCCGTTGGCGGATAACGAGGACGTCGATCCGTTCGACTTTATCCGCACCATTGCTGCGGCAAGAATTATGATGCCGCGTTCCCACGTGCGTCTTTCTGCCGGGCGTGAACAGATGAGCGAGCAGACCCAGGCGATGTGCTTTATGGCCGGGGCTAACTCGATTTTCTACGGCTGTAAGCTGCTGACCACGCCAAACCCGGAGGAGGATAAAGATCTGATCCTGTTCCGTAAGCTGGGCCTGAATCCGCAGCACACCGCGACGCACGCCGGGGATAACGAACAGCAGCAGGCGCTTGCCGCCCAGCTGATGAGCGCTGACACCGAACAGTTTTACAACGCGGCCCTGTAATGAGCTGGTCGCAACGTATTCAGCAGGCGCTGGAGCAGCGCCGTCAAAACGGTCAGTACCGCCAGCGCACGCCCTGCCAGCAGGCCGACGCCCGTAGCCTGAGCATCGCAGGGGCGGACTACCTCAACTTTTCTGCCAACGATTACCTCGGGCTGAGCCATCACCCGCGCATTGTGAATGCCTGGCAGCAGGGCGCGGCGCGCTATGGCGTTGGCGCAGGCGGCTCGGCGCATATCACCGGATTTCGCACCCCGCAGGTGGATCTGGAGCAGCAGCTGGCCGACTGGCTGGGCTACCCCCGTGCGCTGCTGTTTATCTCCGGCTTTGCCGCCAATCAGGCGGCGATCGCGGCGCTGGCGGGTAAAGACGATCGCATCCTGGCCGACAAACTCAGCCACGCTTCGCTGTTAGAGGCCGCCAGCCACAGCCCGGCGACGCTGCGCCGCTTTGCCCATAACCAGCCGCAGGCGCTGGCCGCCAGGCTGGCGGGTCCGTGCAGCGGTGAAACGCTGGTGGTCACGGAAGGCGTCTTCAGCATGGACGGCGACGGCGCGCCGCTGGCGGCGCTGCATCAGCTTGCGCAGCAGCATAACGCCTGGCTGCTGGTGGATGATGCGCACGGCATTGGCGTTTGCGGTGAACAGGGGCGGGGCAGTTGCTGGCAGCAGGCAGTTAAGCCCGATCTGCAAATCATTACCTTTGGTAAAGCGTTCGGCGTCAGCGGTGCGGCGCTGCTGTGCGATGACGATACCGCCGAGTTTATGCTGCAGTTTGCCCGCCATCTGATTTACAGCACCGCCATGCCGCCCGCTCAGGTCTGTGCACTGCAGGAGGCGCTGCGCTGCGTGCAGCAGGGTGACGAACTGCGCCAGCGCCTGCGGCAGAATATCGCCCGTTTTCGCGCCGGAGCCGATGGTCTGCGCTGGCAGATGATGAATGCCGACAGCGCGATTCAGCCGCTGTTAGTGGGCGAGGAAGGGGCCGCTGTGGAACTGGCTGCGCGGCTGCGGCAGCAGGGCTGCTGGGTGAGCGCGATTCGACCGCCGACCGTACCGCCCGGCACCGCGCGGCTGCGCATTACGCTGAGCGCGGCGCATTTGCCGGATGATATCGATCGCCTGCTGGAGGTGCTGCATGCTACAGGCGATTGATAAACGGGCGGTTGCCGTGGCCTTTGGCCGCGCTGCATCTGGCTATAACCAGCACGCCGAGCTGCAACGGCTGTGCGGTGAACGGCTGATGGCGCTGGCGAGGCGCGGGAGCACAATGCAGGTGCTGGACGCGGGCTGCGGTACCGGCTGGTTCAGCCAGCGCTGGCAGCAGAACGGCCATCGGGTGACCGCGCTGGATCTCTCGGCAGAAATGCTGCGTCAGGCGGAATCATCGGCGGTCGCATCGGACTACCGGCTGGGGGATATCGAAGCGCTGCCGTTCGCGGATGCCAGCTTCGACCGCTGCTGGAGCAATCTTGCCGTACAGTGGTGCAGCGATCTGCGTCAGGGGCTGAGCGAGCTGTATCGGGTGACCCACCCGGGGGGGCAGGTGCTGTTTTCTACCCTCGAATCCGGATCGCTGCACGAAGTGACGGCCGCGTGGCAGGCGCTGGGAGCCGGGGTTCCTCTCAACCCGCAGCTGACCGCCAACGAGATCGCGCAGGCCGGGATCGGCATGAATTTACAACTGCACCGTTTCACATTGACGCTGGCCTACCCGGACGCCATTAGCGCGATACGTTCGCTAAAAGGGACCGGGGTGACCCATTTACATCGCGGTCGGGAAAGCCATTTTCTTAACCGGGAACGGCTACAGCAGCTTGAGCACGTCTGGAGCCGCGATGAGCGCGGCTGCCTGCTGAGCTGGAAACTGATTTTAGGAGTGATTGAACGTGAGTAAACGCTGGTTTGTGACCGGAACCGATACGGAAATAGGCAAAACAACCGCCAGCTGCGCGTTGCTGCAGGCCGCCAGCGCGGCGGGTTATCGCTGTGCGGGCTATAAACCGGTGGCCTCCGGCTGTGAAGTCACACCCGAAGGGTTACGCAATGAGGATGCCCTGCTGCTACAGCGGTTTTCCAGCGTCGATTTACCCTACGAGATGGTCAATCCGCTGGCGTTTATGGAACCCACCTCACCGCATATCGTCAGTGTGGAAGAGCAGCGTCCCATCGCCTTCAGCCAGCTATCCGCCGGGCTGTCGTCGGTAGCGCAGCACGCTGACTGGGTACTGACCGAGGGGGCCGGAGGCTGGTTTACCCCGCTGTCAGTGGATCAAACGTTTGCCGACTGGGTGGTGCAGGAGCAGCTGCCGGTGATTCTGGTGGTGGGGGTTAAGCTGGGCTGCATCAATCACGCGCTGCTGACCGCGCAGGCGATTCAGGCCAGCGGATTACCGCTGGTAGGCTGGATTGCCAACTGCGTACAGCCCGCCGGCAAGCGTCACGCGGAGTATATGGCGACGCTACGACGGCTGCTGCCTTCGCCGCTGTTGGGGGAGATCCCTTATCTGCCCGATGAAACGCAGAGGGCGCAGCTGGGGCAGTATCTGTCGCTGCCATAGCGGCAGACGCCCCGATGCGAAGACGCTGGAATAACGCCGGGATGCCACCCCGGGCAGCACTGTTCAGGCCGTCAGCCAGGTATTCACCACGCCTTCATCCAGCAGCGCCATTTTGCCGTGGGCGACGTTTCGCCCGCGGTGCAGCAGCAGGAAGTAATCGGCCACCCGGCGGATAAACGACAGGCGCTGTTCCAGCAGCAAAATGGTCATGCCGAAATCATGATTCAGCCGGTGGATCAGATTGCCCATTTCCTCTTCCAGCCACGGCGACATACCTTCGGTCGGATCGTCCAGAATCAGCAGCTTGGGTTCCAGAACCAGCGCACGGGCCAACGCCAGATGCTGCTGCTGGTCGAGGGGCAGTTCGCCACTGCGCTGCTGGCGTAGCGAATAAAGTGCCGGAAACAGGTCATAAACCATCTGCGGGATAGCCCGGTGGCGCTCCTGTCCTGCACCGGCCAGCAGGGCGATTTGCAGGTTCTCTTCCACGCTAAGCTGAGAAAAAATTTGCCTGCCCTGCGGAACATAGCCAATGCCGAGAGCAGCACGCCGCTCTACCGGCTGCAGCAGCAAATCCTGCGGCGGCAGATCGCCTTCTTGCCAAATCATCGAACCGCTGTTGATCGGCAGGTGGCCCATGATGCAGTTAACCAGCGTAGTCTTCCCCATCCCGGGGCGGCCAATGATGCCGGTACAGGTGCCGGGGGGAAGATCGAGGTCCACATCCCACAGAATATGGTTTTGCCCATAAAATTGATTGATTGAACGTAAACTCAGCATCTTGCACTCTCCTCCAGACAGTATCCGATTGCACCCGCATTACAGGGCGATTTAGCTGGCGTACTATTTAACAAGCAATTAACGGGCCATCTCTACATAACGGTGAAAAACTCGATGAACTATCAGTTCTGCGGCTCTATTTGTCAGAAACGTTAAACAATTTCTAACGGTAATCAGCGGGCTGCACCCCGATAGTGCTCCGGGCTAATCAATTGTGGTGCAGCTGCTGCGTGAAATGGCAGGAGTGCGCTGAAGTCTGAAAGACGGGGATGCTTAAAATTCCTACTGTCTATGCAGAATTCCACCTTTTCATATCCAAAAAGGTGCGTTGAAGTGTGAAAAAAAAAACAAAAAAAAATATTTAGCAGTGGTTATGAGCGATGGGGACGATTTATACACATCAGACGTTTCAAGCGCTGTAATCAGTTATCCACTGTTACTGTGGATAACCTTGTGTATTAGATTGTGAAAACTTGCGTAAAGCGAGAGCGGGCGCGGCTTTGGCTCTGATTGATGCGAAACTCGGCTTGTTATTTAATTCTATTAAAATCAGCATTTTAACTAAAATCAAGCGCCGGGGATTCTTGAACCAAAGTCGGCCGCGCTTTTAACTGCCGACGCTTGACAAATGTTAATATAACAAAAGTTCTGGGGATAACCCGGTAACAGTTTATGCGCAGTCGTTTGCGTACTGTCCGACAAAAGTGCGGCTCTGCCCTCTGGATTCGCATTATGCAAATCAACTGTTAATTTATCCAGTATTTTTAACTGGCAAATTGGCGATGGCGGAGTAGAATTAGAACCCGGTTCGTGCATATTTCCATCAGGTAGCCTGCTAATGAGCAAAGTCTTTAAACTCAACTCCGATTTTAAACCCTCTGGCGATCAGCCTGAGGCGATCCGCCGTCTGGAAGAGGGTCTGGAAGACGGGCTGGCTCACCAGACGCTGCTTGGGGTAACGGGTTCAGGAAAAACGTTTACCGTCGCCAACGTGATTGCCGATCTCAATCGGCCAACCATGGTGCTGGCACCCAATAAAACCCTGGCCGCGCAGCTGTACGGTGAGATGAAGGAGTTTTTCCCCGACAATGCGGTGGAATACTTTGTCTCCTATTACGATTATTACCAGCCTGAAGCCTACGTCCCCAGCTCGGATACCTTTATCGAGAAAGATGCTTCAGTAAACGAACACATTGAACAGATGCGCCTGTCGGCGACGAAGGCGCTGCTGGAGCGCCGTGATGTGATCGTGGTAGCGTCGGTCTCGGCGATTTACGGCCTGGGCGACCCCGACCTCTATCTGAAGATGATGCTGCACCTGACGCGCGGCATGGTGATTGACCAGCGCGCGATCCTGCGGCGTCTGGCAGAGCTACAGTACACCCGCAACGATCAGGCCTTCCAGCGCGGCACGTTCCGCGTACGCGGTGAGGTTATCGATATTTTCCCGGCGGAGTCCGACGATTACGCGCTGCGGGTTGAACTGTTTGACGAAGAAGTGGAACGGCTGTCGATTTTCGATCCGCTGACCGGGCAAATCACCTCGGTGATCCCACGCTACACCATCTATCCGAAAACCCACTATGTGACCCCGCGCGAGCGTATTTTGCAGGCGATGGAAGAGATCAAAGTGGAGCTGGCCGATCGCCGTCAGGTGCTGCTGGCCAACAATAAACTGCTGGAAGAGCAGCGTATCAGCCAGCGTACCCAGTTTGACCTGGAAATGATGAATGAGCTGGGCTACTGCTCGGGCATTGAAAACTACTCGCGCTATCTTTCCGGGCGCGGCCCGGGTGAAGCGCCGCCGACGCTGTTTGACTATCTGCCTCCCGATGGCCTGCTGGTGATTGATGAATCACACGTCACCATTCCACAGATCGGCGGCATGTATCGCGGCGACCGGGCACGAAAAGAGACGCTGGTGGAATACGGTTTCCGCCTGCCATCGGCGCTGGATAACCGCCCGATGAAGTTTGAAGAGTTTGAGGCGCTGGCCCCGCAGACCATTTATGTTTCCGCTACGCCGGGCAATTACGAGCTGGAAAAATCCGGCGGCGAGGTGATTGACCAGGTGGTTCGCCCAACCGGTCTGCTTGATCCGATCGTCGAAGTGCGCCCGGTTGGCACCCAGGTTGACGATCTGCTGTCGGAGATTCGCCAGCGGGTGGCGATTAACGAACGCGTGCTGGTGACGGTGCTGACCAAGCGGATGGCGGAAGATTTAACCGAGTATCTGGAAGAGCACGGCGAGCGGGTACGCTATCTGCACTCCGACATCGACACCGTTGAGCGTGTTGAAATCATCCGCGACCTGCGCCTCGGCAAGTTTGATGTGCTGGTGGGTATCAACCTCCTGCGAGAGGGGCTGGATATGCCGGAAGTCTCGCTGGTGGCGATCCTTGACGCGGATAAAGAGGGCTTCCTGCGTTCTGAACGTTCGTTGATCCAGACCATCGGCCGCGCGGCGCGTAACCTTAACGGTAAAGCGATTCTGTACGGTGATAAGATCACCCCGTCGATGGAGCGCGCCATTGGTGAAACGGAGCGCCGCCGTGAGAAACAGGACGCCTTTAACAAAGAAAACGGTATCGTGCCGCAGGCGCTGAACAAGAAAATTGCCGACATTCTGGAGCTGGGGCAGGGGCTGGCGAAAAACAAAGCCAAACCGCGCAGCATGAAGGGCCGCAGCATTGTGGAAGACGATCCGGGTTATGTGGATCTGTCGCCGCAGGGGCTGCAGAAACGCATCCACGAACTGGAGGCGCTAATGCAGCAGCATGCGCAGAACCTTGAGTTTGAGGAAGCCGCCGAGGTGCGCGATAAGCTGCATCAGGTGCGGGAGCTGTTTATCGCCGCGTCGTAAGCAACGACGCGCTGATTGGCAGATGGCCCTTCACAGATGGGAACGTCGCGGCAGTGAGGCGATGGGTAATGATGGCTAACTATCCTGAATCCGGCCCCGTAGCGCACAGTCTTACGGGGCAGGCTGACTCAGAGCCAGGCGACCAGGGAGCGTAGCGGTGCTGTTTGCCGCTTAGCTAGTTCATCGCCTGGATGGCGTGCTCCAGCGCATTGCGCAGCAGCTGGCGATCGTGGCGATAGCGAATATCGTTAGCCTCCAGCGGTTCCTGTACAACCACCCGGTCGCTCAGCAGGCTGGTATCGCTGACCGGGCCGACCACCAGTGCATCAATCACCCGTTTGCCAATCGCTTTTTCCATAATCTCCAGTTTATCGGCGACGGTCAGTTGTGCCGCCGCCGGGCTGAGTTCCTTGCCCAGATTGCCGATAAACACCATGGTGGCCGGGCTGCGACGCAGCGCCTGTGCCAGTTCAGGCACCAGCAGTACCGGCATCAGGCTGGTGTAAAAGCTGCCGGGACCAATCAGAATCAGATCGGCTTCGGCAATCGCTTCTACGGCTTCGCGGGTGGCGCTGACCACCGGCGACAGCCTCAGCTCCTGCGGCCGTTGGTTCATCTGATCGATCTCGGTTTCGCCATACACCAGATGTCCTTCTGCATCGACGGCAACCAGATCCACCGGCTGCTCGGACATCGGGATCAGAAATGCATCGACCTTCAGCAAATTGCGGATAAGATTGATTGCTTCAAGCGGGCGTACGCTGAGGTGGTCGAGGGATTTCAGCATCAGATTGCCGAGATTATGCCCGGCCAGCTCGCCGTTTCCGGCAAAGCGGTACTCAAACATGGCGGAAGCCACACTCGGTTCGGCGATCAGCTGATTAAGGCAGTTGCGCATATCGCCCCACGCAATGCCGCCTTCCGAGCGGCGAATTCGCCCGGTGGAACCCCCATTATCGGTGGTGGTGACAATGCCGGTCAGGCGAGAACCTAAAGGAGAAAGAGCGGACATCACACGGCCCAGTCCGTGCCCGCCACCCAGAGCCACCACGCGATCGAGGTCGGCTAACGTGCGATTACGCATAGAATTTTTTCATCACGATGCAAGAATAATTATGTTTAGCATTTTACGCTAACCAGCGGCGAAAATGCGGAAAAATCGTTATATATCATAATATATACCGAAACTTTGTACTGGAATCCAGCCTGCTTTAGCGTTAAAGTTTTAACCAACTTGGTTTACCGATGAGCGGTAAATCACACTTAGCCCTGATACCTAAGTCTTTAAGCGGATACGGTGTCCTGGCCGCAACCTCGAGTTGCCAGGGTGCAGAAAGAAATGCCTGCATCTCCCGACATTGGAAAGGTGTAGCTGGTGCTAAATTTCACGGATAATTACGCCCGTAGTTTTTACTACCTGCGTTTATCGATCACTGACGTGTGCAACTTTCGTTGCACCTACTGTCTCCCCGACGGCTATCGGCCGCAGGGCGCAAATAATAAAAGCTTCCTTTCGCTGGATGAAATCCGCCGTGTGACCCGGGCGTTTGCCGCCGCGGGCACTGAAAAAGTGCGGCTCACCGGCGGGGAGCCCTCAATGCGCCGTGACTTCACCGATATTATAGCCGCCGTTCGCGAAAACAAAGGTATCCGCCAACTGGCAGTCACCACCAACGGCTATCGACTGAAGCGTGACGTTGCCCAATGGCGAGATGCCGGACTGACCGGGATCAACGTCAGCGTCGACAGCCTCGATCCCCGCCAGTTTCACGCCATCACCGGCCAGGATAAATTTGAAGAAGTGATGCACGGTATTGATGCCGCCTTTGACGCCGGTTTCAGCAAGGTGAAGGTGAACAGCGTACTGATGCGAGACGTTAACTACCGCCAGCTCGATTCCTTCCTCGGCTGGATCCGCACGCGTCCCATTCAGCTGCGTTTTATTGAACTGATGGAAACCGGTGAAGGCGGCGATCTGTTTCGCCGGCAGCACGTCTCCGGTGAATCTATTCGTCAGTATCTGCTTGAGCACGGCTGGGTCCTGCAGGCGCGCGCGCGCAGCGACGGCCCGGCACAGGTGTTTCACCACCCCGACTATCTGGGGGAAATCGGTCTGATCATGCCCTATGAGAAGGATTTCTGCGCCAGCTGTAACCGGCTACGCGTCTCGGCCGTCGGTAAGCTGCATCTTTGCCTGTTCGGTGACGGCGGCGTGCCGCTGCGCGATCTGCTGGAGAATGACGATCAGCAGGACGCCCTGCAGGCGCGTATAGCCAGCAGCCTCAGCCATAAAAAGCAGACGCATTTCCTGCACCAGGGCAATACCGGCATCACACAAAACCTCTCGTTTATCGGCGGTTAATCTAAGGATTTGATTATGGGTAAAGGTACAGCGGAGTTCATCGCACTCAACGTGGCGATTCTTACCGTGTCGGACAAGCATACGCTGGCCAGCGACACGTCCGGTGACTGGCTGAAAGAGGCGGTGAGCGAGGCCGGGCACCAGGTGCTCGATCGCGCCATCGTGCCGGATAACCGTTACCGCATTCGTGCAGTGGTATCCAGCTGGATCGCCAGTACGGATATGCAGGTGGTGCTGATCAACGGCGGCACCGGTTTCAACAGTAAAAACAGCACCCCGGAAGCCTTAGTGCCGCTGTTTGACCGCGAAATTGAAGGCTTCGGCGAGCTGTTTCGCATGGTTTCGTTTGAGGATATTGGCACCTCAACGCTGCAATCACGCGCGGTAGGTGGCATCGCCAACCAGACGCTGATCCTTGCCGTGCCGGGGTCAACGTCCGCCTGCCAGCTGGCCTGGGAGCGCATCATTCAGGATCAGCTGGATGCCAGAACGCGCCCGTGCAATTTCGTTTCACACGTAAAGAAGCTTTGATATGTCTCAGTTAACCCACATTAATGCCGCCGGTGAGGCGTATATGGTGGATGTCTCCACCAAACAGGAAACCGTGCGCGAAGCCCGCGCTGAAGCTTTTGTGGTGATGCACCCGGAAACGCTGCAAATGATCATCGACGGCAGTCATCATAAAGGTGACGTGTTTGCCACCGCGCGCATCGCCGGTATCCAGGCGGCAAAGCGCACCTGGGAGCTGATCCCGCTTTGCCATCCGCTGATGCTGAGCAAGGTAGAGGTAAAACTGGAAGCCCAGCCCGAGCAGCATCGCGTGCGTATCGAAACGCTCTGCCGCCTGACCGGCAAAACCGGCGTGGAGATGGAAGCACTGACCGCCGCGTCGGTAGCCGCACTGACCATCTACGATATGTGCAAAGCGGTGCAGAAGGATATCAGCATCGAACAGTGCCGCCTGCTGAGTAAAAGCGGCGGTAAATCCGGTGATTTCCAGGCGGTGCCTCATGCTTAATATTCTTTTCTTCGCTCAGGTGCGGGAACTGGTTGGCACCGATCGTATTGAGCTGCCTGCCGAGTATGCCGACGTGGAATCGCTGCGCGCGGCGCTTGCCGAACGCAGCGATCGCTGGGCGCTGGCGCTGGAGTCCGGCAAGCTGCTGGCGGCGGTCAATCAGACCCTGGTTTCGCATCAGCATCCACTTCGCGCCGGGGATGAAGTCGCCTTCTTCCCGCCGGTTACCGGGGGCTGAGATGGAAACACGTATTCGGGTCAGTGCCGATCCCTTCGATATGGCCGCAGAATATTCCTGGCTTTCCGCCTGCGACAGCGACGGGGCGGTGGTGACCTTTACTGGCAAAGTCCGTAATCACAACCTCGGCGATAACGTCAGCGCGCTGACCCTGGAGCACTATCCGGGGATGACCGAAAAAGCGCTGGCCGATATTGTAGCCGAGGCCCGTCAGCGCTGGCCGATGCAGCGGGTGACGGTGATCCACCGCATCGGGGAACTGTTTCCCGGTGACGAAATTGTGCTGGTGGGCGTCAGCGGTGCGCACCGCGGAGCCGCCTTTGACGGTGCGGAGTTCATTATGGACTACCTGAAAACTCGCGCGCCGTTCTGGAAACGGGAAGCCACCGCCGAAGGCGATCGCTGGGTTGAATCCCGCGACAGCGACAAGCAGGCCGCCGGGCGCTGGCAGCAGCAAAAGGCGGAGTAAAACCGCTTTATCTGATGGATCTACGGTGAATCAGCCGCTAGTCTGAGCGCATAAATCGGGTTAATCGTAAGGATATCCATGCTTTATCGCGCTCTGAGTCGCCTCTCTTTGCTGTCCCTGCTGATCCTCGCAGGCTGTAGCAGCCCGACCTCTAAAAAAGCCGACGCGCCGCGTCCCGCCGATGTGAAAACGCAAATCACCCGCCTGCTGCCTGCGGGCGTTAGCGATCGCCAGGGCTGGGCCGGGGATATCTTCGTGGCGCTTAACGGTCTGAATATCCCGCCGACCACCAGCAATATCTGCTCGGTGATCGCCGTCGCCGGGCAGGAGTCTAATTTTAACGCCGATGCGCCCGTCGCGGGGCTGCCGAAAATTGCCTGGGCTGAAATTGACCGCCGCGCGGGCCAGCTGCATATCCCGTCATTCCTGGTGCGTACCGCGCTGATGATCGACTCCCCGAACGGTAAAAGCTACGCCGACCGGCTCGATCGTGTGAAGAGTGAAAAAGAGCTGAGCGCAATATTTGATGACTTTATCAATATGGTGCCGATGGGGCAGAAGCTGTTCGGCAATCTGAACCCCATCCATACCGGCGGGCCGATGCAGGTCAGTATCGCCTTTGCTGAAGCGCATGCCCGCGGCTATCCCTACACGCCGGACGGATCTATCCGCCGCGAGGTATTCACGCGGCGCGGAGGCGTGTGGTTTGGCACCCAGCACCTGTTGGGCTATCCGGCCGATTATCCGGCTCCGCTGTACCGCTTTGCCGACTATAACGCGGGCTGGTATGCCAGCCGCAACGCCGCTTTCCAGGCGGCCGTATCGCGACTGAGCGGTATCAAACTGGCACTGGACGGTGACCTGATTAACTACGGCTCCGACAGCGCAGGATCAACGGAGAAAGCGCTGCGCACGCTGGGCAAACGGCTGGATTACAGCGACCGGGCCATTCGCCGGGCGCTGGAAAAAGGAGATGAAGCGGACTTCGACAACAGCGATCTGTGGCAGGCAGTCTTCGCGCTGGCGGATAAAGACGCCGGGAAGACGCTGCCGCGTGCCGTGCTGCCGGGTATCAAGCTGGAAAGCCCGAAAATCACCCGTAATCTGACCACCGCCTGGTTCGCCCAGCGGGTGAACAGCCGCTATCAGAGCTGCCTGGCGCGCCAGTAGCAGATTCAACCCTTGCTCAACGGGGTGAGTTTGTTTCACGACGAACTGGCACAGACGGGAATCTATGTGCCAGACTGAGAACAGATTAACGGGTTTATTCACTTATCTTTGAGAGGAGCATCATGGACAGATATCCACGTTCCAGTGATTCAATCGTTCAACGTGCCAGTACGGGCCTGTCCATTTACATGGCGCAGGTATACGGCTGGATGACCTGCGGCCTGCTGCTGACGGCGTTTGTTTCCTGGTATGCGGCGAACACCCCGGAGGTCATGCAGCTGGTCTTTGCCAATCGCATTACCTTCTTCGGACTGATTATCGTGCAGCTTGGGCTGGTGGTACTGCTGTCGATGATGGTGCAGAAGCTCAGTGGGGCCGTCGCTACCGGCATCTTTATGCTTTACTCGGCGCTGACCGGCCTGACCATGGCCAGTATCTTCCTCGTTTACACCTACTCATCCATTGCCAGCACTTTTGTGGTGACAGCGGGGATGTTCGGTGCGATGAGCCTGTGGGGCTACACCACCAAACGTGACCTCAGCGGTATGGGCAGCATGCTGTTTATGGCGCTGATCGGCATTCTTCTCGCCTCGCTGGTGAATCTGTGGCTGAAAAGCACCGCGCTGATGTGGGCAGTGACCTATATCGGTGTGGTGGTGTTTGTCGGGCTGACCGCTTATGACACCCAGAAGCTGAAAAATATCGGTGAGAGTATCAACGTAGAAGATAAAGAGAATCTGCGTCGCTACTCGATTATGGGCGCACTGACGCTGTATCTCGACTTTATTAACCTGTTCCTGATGCTGCTGCGGATCTTCGGCAACCGCCGCTGATTCAACCTTATCACGGTCCGGGCTTATCCCCGGACCGTCTGCCTCATGCCGCCAGATTCTTTGCTTTCAACGATTTAGCCCGGCTCTCCAGCCACAGATACAGCACCAGCGCCAGCAGCAGCGGGGCGATAAAATAGAGCAGGCGGTAAGCCAGCAGCGCGGCAATAATCGTGCCGTGGCCCACCGGTTCACCGCGCAGCAGCGCCAGAAACACCGCTTCCAGCACGCCAATTCCGGCAGGAATATGAATAATCACTCCGGCAATACTGCTAATCAGCAGCACGCCCAGCACCTGAGGGAAATCCACCTTCTGCATCAGCAGCAGCCAGATAATTGCCCCCATCACCAGCCAGTTCGCGCTGGAAACCGTAAACTGCACCAGCGCCATGCGCAGCGACGGCAGCGCCAGCTTATGGCCTTTAATGCTCCAGCGGCGGCGGCGGGAAAAGGCACACAGCAACAGATAGACAAACACAAACAGCAGCAGCCCGATGCCAATAGTGCGTAAGGTTGCCGACCCGACAAACCATCCTTCGGGAATTTTCACCATGCCCGTGCTAAATACAATGCCGGACACCAGCACATAGCCCAGCCAGTTAGTGGCGATGCTCAGGGTAAAAATGCGGGTAATAGTGCTGCTGCTTAAGCCCAGCCTTGAGTAGAGACGATAGCGCATCGCCACGCCGCCAACCCAGGTGCTGAGCGTCAGATTAAAGGCGTAACAGATAAACGACACCAGCATCACCTGGCGTTTTTCCAGCTTGTGGCCGCAGCTGGCGCGGCCGATCAGGTCGTACACGCCGTAAGTCAGATAGCTGACGATCACCAGCACCACCGAAGCCAGAACCGCCGTGCGGTTGTAGTTGACGATGGTGTCCAGCACCTCACTCCAGTCAACTTTGCGAGCGTAAATAACCAGCAGAACGATAACGGCGATAAAAAACAGCCAGGTCATCGCCTTTTTCACCGGTTTCCATAAGCGTCGGGATGTCGACATCAGAATTTGGCTCCTTCGTTTTCCGTTCCCATGCGGTCCTGAGTTTCCATTTCCGGCTGTACCGGGGCAGGGACTTCGGCCAGTTTAGGCGTATGGGCAGGCAGCCAGCCGGCAATCGCGGGAAAATGGCGCAGGAAGTGGAACACCACCACGTTTTTACTTAACTGCCACCAGCTCTGCGGCGGCAGCTCGCTCTCTTCCACCCGGCGACAGTCCTCCTGCAGCAGGCGCTCAAGGTTATCCCGCACCTGCTGATTAAAGTCGCGGTCGTGGATCATCAGATTGGCTTCCAGATTCAGCGACAGGCTGAGCGGATCGAGGTTGCTGGAACCGACGGTGGCCCACTGCCGGTCTTTTACCGCAATTTTGGCGTGCAGCGGGCGGCGGCAATATTCATAAACCTCCACGCCGCCTTTCACCAGAAAGCTGTAGAGCAGCTCTGCACCGACTTTAACGATGGGCATATCCGGTTCACCCTGAACAATCAGCCGCACGTGAACGCCGCGCCGTGCCGCATTGCGCATCTCGCGCAGCAGGCGATATCCGGGAAAGAAGTAGGCGTTGGCGATAATCACATCTTCTTTGGCCGTACGCAGCATCTCGAGGTAATGCTGCTCGATGTCATCGCGGTGATCGCCGTTATCGCGCCAGACCAGCAGCGCCTGTGCGTCACCGGGTGTGGCATTCTGCGCCGGGCGATGGCGTCGGGCACCCCACCAGCGGTGACCCGAACGCTTGCTGCCGATCTCCTGCTGCACGTAGGCGGCAATATCGGCGACGATTGGCCCTTTCACCTCAACGGCATAGTCCTGCTTGGCCTGGGGGCCAAAGCTGGCGTTGTGCTCCGCCGAATAATTAATGCCGCCTACGAAGGCAATATCGCCATCGGCGACCACGATTTTCCGGTGCAGGCGGCGGAACAGGTTGGTCCGCATCCCCAGCACCAGCGGGCGCGGATCGTAATACACGAAGCGTATCCCCTCTGCGGTCAGGCTGTTAACGAAAGTGTCAGGCAGATCGGGTGAGCCATAGCCATCCACCATCATTTCGATATGAACCCCGCGACGCGCCGCAGCCAGAAGTTCAGCGTGCAGCGCCTGGCCGACGTCGTCATCAAACAAAATAAACGTTTCCAGCAGCAGGTTGTGCTGTGCGCGTTGAATCGCGCCGAAAACGCGAGGGAAAAATTCCTCGCCGTTCTCCAGCAGCCTGATGGAGTTACCTTCTCGCCAGCCTGGTTTCATAGATGGATTTCCACCGCCAGCGGCGCATGATCGGAAAGATGTGACCACGGGCGCAGCGGAATAGTTTGTGGGCGGCCGATTCCGGCATTCCGCACGTAGATGCGGTCCAGCCGAAGGAGTGGGAAACGTGCCGGGAAGGTGCGCGCAGGTCTGCCATGCCGCTGGCTGAACACTTCTTCCAGCCCGGCCTGGCGTTTCAGGATAGCGTTGGCCCGCTGCCGCCAGTCGTTGAAGTCCCCGGCAATCACCACTGGTTCATCGGGAGGCAGGGCGTTGACCAGCTGGCAAATCATCAGCAGCTGATTGCGGCGATCGGCTTCGCGCAGGCCCAGATGGACGCACATCACGTGCAGCGTTCCCGCTCTGCCGGGCAGGGCAATCTGGCAGTGCAGGACGCCGCGCTTTTCAGTCCCGGCAATCGAGATGTCGCGATTCTCGAAATGGGTAATGGGCAGGCGTGACAGCACGGCATTCCCGTGATCCCCATCTGGATAGACGGCGTTGCGGCCGTAGGCGAAATCCTGCCAGATCGAATCCGCCAGAAATTCGTAATGTGGTACGCCGGGCCAGTTTTCCACCTTTAGTGCATGCAGACGGTGGCTGCCCATCACTTCCTGCAGGAGAACGATATCGGCCCCGGTAGCACGTACTGCATCTCGTAGTTCTGGCAGGATAAAACGTCGGTTAAAGGGGGTAAAACCCATATGTGTATTAATGGTCAGGATTTTAAATGAAAATCCTTGCGCATTTTGTGACATAATTAGCGCGCTCTCCCTTTCAACTTGTGAAGAGTAAAGTGTAGTCCTTGTCACAAAAGAGTGCTTAATTGCGCTTTTTTTTGCGGATTTGTCCGAAAGTTGAGTTAGTCTGGAGAACTGCGTTACTGGCCTGTGTCAGTAACATGCTTGGGTGGCCAGTCATGGACCACCGGGAGAAACAAATGAAATGGTCTAATCGTATTCAGATTGTCACTGGGCAAAACTGTTTACACATCGCGCTACACCTGCTGCTGATTGCCGCACTGGTGTGGGGATGGAAGCACCATGCGCTGCTGCAGGTCAGCCTGCTGCTGCTGGCGATGTATGCCAGTGTGTTTGCCGCCATGCTGTTGACGCAGCGTGTGCCGGGTTTGCGGCGCATTGGCGATTTCCTTGAAGATGTTACAACCACTTACTATTTCGGTGCAGCGATGTTAGTGCTGCTGGTACTGTCGCGGGTGATCCACAATAACCTGCTGCTCGGTGCCGTAGGGGTTGTCATGCTGGCTGGTCCGGCGGTTGTTTCGCTGCTGGCGAAAGAGCCGGCGCGTTCGCGCCACCGCCAGCGTTAATCCCAGACGGGCTACTTCGGTGGCCCGTTATTTTATCTGCCGTATACCCCGCAAAGCCTTCCCCGATACCCGTATCTTTTTTAGGATTTCAGTACCAAGAATAACTCCCTGTAGAGCGTAGGGATCTGCTATAATCTGCCGCTTACGCACCGTGGTTTGTGCTCTCATTCAAGCGTCAGGACAATCCTGGCGTCATATTCTCCCCCTGGAAACTACACCGCTTTGCGGTCAGGGCGGATCCGGAGTCAGTCAACTTTATGTCATTTGATTCTCTCGGCCTTAATGCCGATATTCTTCGCGCTGTTGCTGAACAGGGCTATAACGAGCCAACGCCGATTCAGCGTCAGGCAATCCCGGTAGTGCTTTCCGGTCGCGACCTGATGGCCAGCGCCCAAACCGGTACCGGTAAAACTGCCGGTTTTACCCTGCCGTTGCTGCAACTGCTGAGCAGCAGTAACCCGCACGCTAAGGGCCGTCGCCCGGTTCGTGCGTTGATTTTAACGCCAACCCGCGAGCTGGCAGCGCAGGTCGGTGAGAACGTTGCTGAGTACAGCAAATATCTGAACATTCGTTCGCTGGTGGTATTTGGCGGCGTAAGTATTAACCCACAGATGATGAAGCTGCGCGGCGGTGTTGACGTACTGGTCGCCACGCCGGGCCGTCTGTTGGATCTTGAACATCAGAACGCGCTTGACCTGTCTAAGGTTGAGATTCTGGTGCTGGATGAAGCCGACCGCATGCTGGATATGGGCTTTATTCACGATATCCGCCGTGTGCTGGCCAAGCTGCCGGCAAAACGTCAGAACCTGCTGTTCTCCGCCACCTTCTCTGATGAGATCAAATCTCTGGCGGAAAAACTGCTGCACAACCCGGAGCAGGTGGAAGTGGCTCGCCGCAACACCGCATCTGAGCAGGTTACTCAGCACGTTCATTTCGTTGATAAAAAGCGCAAGCGGGAACTGCTGTCGCAGCTGATTGGTAGCGGCAACTGGCAGCAGGTGCTGGTCTTCACCCGTACCAAGCACGGCGCTAACCACCTGGCCGAGCAGCTGAACAAAGACGGTATTACTGCCGCTGCGATCCACGGCAATAAAAGCCAGGGTGCGCGTACTCGTGCGCTGAGCGATTTTAAAGACGGTAAAATTCGCGTGCTGGTGGCAACCGATATCGCCGCGCGCGGTATCGACATTGAAGAGCTGCCGCACGTGGTGAACTACGAGCTGCCAAACGTGCCGGAAGACTATGTACACCGTATTGGTCGTACCGGTCGTGCAGCGGCGGTGGGTGAAGCGCTGTCGCTGGTCTGCGTGGACGAGCATAAGCTGCTGCGTGACATTGAGCGCGTGCTGAAGCGTGAAATTCCACGAATGGCTATCGATGGCTACGAGCCGGACCCAACGATCAAGGCTGAGCCGATCGTTAACGGTCGTCAGCAGCGCGGTGGCGCAGGTGGCGGCGGTGGTCGCGGTCGCGGCGGTGCGCCGGGCCAGCGTAGTGGTGGCGGCGGACGCAGCGCCGGTGGCAACCGCAGCGGCAACGGCAGCAGCAACAGTAGCGGTAACAACGGTGGCGAGCAGCGTCGTCAGGGCAACGGTGGTGAACAGCGCCGTCAGGGTAACGGCGGCGGTGCGGCTAACGGTTCCGGTGCGGCACGCGGTGCGCGCCCGGAAGGCGGCAACGGTGCAGCACCACGCGTAAACCGTACCCGTCAGCGTCGTGCTAATCCTGGCAACAACGGCTAATTCATTCGGGGGAACCGTCCGGTTCCCCCTTTTACAACCCACAGGTTTATCATGCGCGTGCTACTGGCCCCGATGGAAGGCGTTCTCGATTCGCTGGTGCGTGAACTGCTGACCGACGTCAACGATTACGATCTCTGTATTACCGAATTTTTGCGGGTGGTAGATGCACTGCTGCCGGTGAAGTGTTTTTCTCGTCTCTGCCCTGAACTGGATCACGCCAGCCGGACGCCCTCCGGTACGCTGGTGCGCATTCAGCTGCTGGGCCAGTACCCGGAATGGCTGGCGGAAAATGCCGCGCGAGCGGTGGAGCTGGGCTCATGGGGTGTGGATCTCAACTGCGGCTGTCCGTCGAAAACGGTCAACGGCAGCGGCGGTGGTGCCACGCTGTTAAAAGATCCCGAGCTGATTTACCAGGGCGCGAAGGCGATGCGTGCCGCTGTGCCTGCACATTTGCCGGTGACGGTAAAAATTCGTCTCGGCTGGGATTCCGGCGATCGTCAGTTTGAAATTGCCGATGCGGTACAGCAGGCCGGTGCTACCGAGCTTGCCGTACACGGCCGTACCAAAGAAGACGGCTACAAAGCCGAGCGCATTAACTGGGCGGCGATTGGTGAAATCCGCAAACGCTTAACGATTCCGGTGATCGCCAACGGCGAAATCTGGGACTGGCAGAGCGCGCAGGACTGCCTGGCGGCGACAGGATGCGATGCGGTCATGATCGGACGTGGCGCGCTGAACGTTCCCAACCTCAGCCGGGTGATCAAGTACAACGAGCCGCGTATGCCGTGGAACGACGTCGTGATGCTGCTGAAGAAATACGTACTGTTGGAAAAACAGGGCGATACCGGCCTGTACCACGTCGCGCGCATCAAGCAGTGGCTGGGCTATCTGCGTAAGGAATACGAAGAAGCCAGCGGGCTGTTTGCCGAAATTCGTGCGCTGGGCACCTCAAAGGATATCGCGCAGGCGATTGGCAATATTACCCTGAAGTAAACGTCCATCAGGACTATCGCCGCCTTTTGTAACCGGGGAACTCTCCTTTTGCCAACAGAATGACTCCGGCCAGCGCCCGATGCCAGTAATCATCACCACTTTGCCCTGAAATTGCAGGGCAAAGTGGTGGGTGGATTAACGTATTCTGCCGGAGCCTCCGCGAAAAGTGCGTTCAACATTCGCTGCTGGCAACAAAAATCCTCTTTTTGACATAACTTATCGTGATTCTTCGCGGGATCTGTTAGCAAGCTAAGGGTATGATATAGCGACTATTACAACCTGTTTTGGCTCTGCTATGTCTGCAATTCCGGCATTAACCAATGCCCAGCTTAATAAACGCATTATCTCCGTCGTGGTTTTTACCTTTTTCTGTTACCTCTCTATCGGCCTGCCGCTGGCGGTGCTGCCGGGCTATGTGCATAACCAGCTGGGATACAGCTCGTTTGTTGCCGGGCTCATTATCAGCCTGCAATATTTCGCTACGCTGATTAGCCGTCCGCAGGCCGGTCGCTATGCCGATCTGCTCGGACCGAAAAAAGTGGTACTGGCCGGGCTGGTGCTGTGCGGTGCCAGCGGTGCGCTGAGCATTCTGGCGGTGATATTTAATAGCTCTCCACTGGTCAGCCTGCTGCTGCTGGCCATGGGAAGGGTGGTGCTGGGCTTCGGTGAAAGCCTGACGGCTACCGGATCGATCCTGTGGGGGATTAATGTCGTCGGCACGGTGCAGAGTGCACGCGTGATCTCCTGGAACGGCGTGGCGACCTATCTGGCCATGGCAATGGGCGCACCGCTCGGCGTGATGCTGAATTCGCTGTTTGGTATTCCTGGCTTTGCCGGACTGATCGTGGTGATGGCGATTCTCGGCTTCTGGATGGCAACGCGCCGGCCGGCGGTCAAAGTGCAGGTGGGCGAACGCACGTCGTTCAGCCAGGTGTTTGGCAAAATCTGGATCTACGGCCTGTGTCTGGGGCTGGGCACGGTGGGCTTCGGTACGATTGCCACCTTTATCACCCTCTATTTCAGCCATCACGGCTGGAGCGGCGCGGCCTTCTCGCTGACGCTGTTCAGCTGCGGATTTATTCTGATGCGCCTGCTGTTCAACAACAGCATCAGCCGCTTTGGTGCGATGCGCGTATCGCTGGTGTCGTTCACGATCGAGTGCGTCGGCCTGTTGATTATCTGGCAGGCGAGCAGCGTATGGATGGTGGATCTGGGGGCGTTTCTCACCGGTTCCGGCTTCTCATTGATTTTCCCGGCGCTGGGCGTGGAAGCGATTCGGCGCGTTAAGCCGCAGAATCAGGGATCGGCACTGGGGCTTTATTCTGCCTTCCTCGACTGCGGTCTGGGGATCACCGGGCCGCTGGCTGGCTTACTGATTGGGCACTGGGGAATTGATGCTATCTATCTGGCTGCGGCGGGCGTGGTGCTGATTGCGCTGGCGCTGATCGTGAGAATGCTGATGCGGGGGGACGGTCGATCCCCCCGGCCGGATCAGTAAATTTCCGGTACGATCATCTCTTCCGGCACCGGGTTGCGGCGATACTCATCGTGACGCTCCCGGTGCGGCAGGGTGATAGTTTTCTGCTCCGTGTCCTCATACGGGATCTGGCGCAGCAGATGGCTGATGCAGTTCAGGCGCGCTTTCTTTTTGTCCACGCCCTGCACGATCCACCACGGGGCTTCATCAATATTGGTGCGCTCCAGCATCTCTTCTTTCGCCTCGGTGTACTCTTCCCAGCGGCGGCGGCTTTCCAGGTCCATCGGGCTGAGCTTCCACTGTTTTAACGGATCGTGGATGCGGCTGAGGAAGCGCAGTTCCTGTTCTTCATCGGTAATGGAGAACCAGTATTTAACGATCTGAATTCCACTGCGCGTCAGCATCTTTTCAAACTCCGGCACGCTGCGGAAAAACTCTTCCACTTCCTGTTCGTTGCAGAAACCCATCACCCGCTCAACGCCCGCACGGTTGTACCAGCTGCGGTCAAACAGCACCATTTCCCCTGCGGCCGGAAGGTGAGCAATATAGCGCTGGAAATACCACTGGGTGCGTTCCCGATCGTTAGGTGCGGGCAGGGCAGCAACGCGGCAGGTGCGCGGGTTAAGGCGCTGGGTAATGCGTTTAATCACCCCGCCTTTGCCGGCGGCATCGCGGCCTTCAAAAATAATCACCAGGCGGTGGCCGGTGCGGGTGACCCACTCCTGCAGCTTGACCAGTTCACCCTGCAGGCGCAGCAGTTCGCGGAAATAGTGCTTACGCCAGGCTTTTTCACCCGGTTCAGGCTCGCGGCCGTCGCCAAAACGCAGATCGTCAAGTTCCATCTCCAGCTCTTCGTCGTAGCTGTCGTAGAACTCCTGCAGCAGGCGCTGGTTAATATTCTCAATGGAGAAATCATTACCTTGCATCGCCATTCTCGCTTACCCCCGGTAAGGTTAAAAAGTAGTCATTGTGCTGTTAAACAGAATTACTCTCCGGTAATACGCAGTTTTTATGACAAAGAAATGACGAAGCGGGCGAATAAATGCGCACCCGGCGACAACGGTAACAAAACTGTCATCTGCATAGGTCAGGATAGGGTTATTGCGGCCCTGTTTTAGCCTGGTAAAACTATGACTCAACGCCTGCCGCTGGTGCGGCAAAAACCCGACTTTAGTGATGATGTTTCCGGCCTGATTTATGGCTATCAGTTTTTCAACGGCCGCGAGCCGCAAAGTTTAACCGTACAGCAGTCGTGTGAAGCATGGAACAGCCAGAACAGCGCGGAAGATAGCTTTCTGTGGCTTCACGTTAATCTGAATCACGCCGCTGCCGCGCGCTGGCTGCAAACGCATTTTGCCGTAGATGAAGAGTTCTTCGACGAAATCCAGCACGGTTCACACAGTACCCGCATTGAGCGGCAGAACGATGCGCTGATGGCGGTGCTGAACGACGTGATTTTTGATGCGCGTGAAAGCGGTGAGGAGACTGCCACGCTGTGGATCTGGTGCCGGGCGGGGCTGGTGGTCAGCGCCCGCTTTAAGCCGGTCAGGCTGGTGGAGCGGTTACAGCAGAAGCTGATTGCCATGGACCTGCGATCGCCAACCGAGCTGCTGGCCCAGCTGCTGGCGGAACAGGAAGATGTACTCGGTTTGATCGTGCGCCAGTCGAATCAGTATGTCGATCAGATTGAAGAGAGACTGTTAGGTCAGCATATCAAAAGCAATCGCGCAGAGCTGGGCAGACTGCGGCGCACCCTGCTGCGTTTTCAGCGCCTGCTTGCCCCGGAGCCGGCAGCGCTTTTTCGGCTGATAAACCGGCCTCCCGGCTGGCTGAACCCCAGCGTGGTGCAGGATCTGCGGCAGTTTACCGAAGAGTTTACTGTGGTACTGAACGACCTTAATGGTTTGACCGAACGTATCCGTCTGCTGCAGGAAGAAGTGGCCGCGCAGCAGTTGGAGCAGAGCAACCGCACGCTGTTTACCCTGACGCTGATTACCGTGCTGGCGCTGCCCATTAATCTGGTCGCCGGTTTTTTCGGCATGAACGTAGGAGGGATACCGCTTTCAGGTAACCCGCATGGTTTCGTGCTGTTAGTGATGCTGGTGATGGTGTTTAGCTGTGCGGCGGCCTGGCTGGTGCTTCGGCGGCGGGAGCCGAGATAAAAAAAAGGGAAAGGGTGGCATCCTTTCCCGGTGGAAATGCTGGCCGAGACACAAACGCCAGCGGTGAGAACAACACGGGTTCTCCAAAGCCTATTGTTGTCGAGGGCATCAGCAAATTAACGCTAACGCAGCATTAAGCTAATGCGATTAGCCTGGTCAGTACGAGTCATTCCGTGCGCTTGTGCGTATTTTCGTTAATTAAATCAGACAGTAAGATATGGCCTAATTCAAAGTGATTATATAAGTTGCGGGCGATCAAAAAGGAGCAGGGCGCGATTCGAAGATGTGCAGCTGAAGGTGTCCGCAGCCATCCGGGAGAGGGCGTTCATAATTCTGCAAGTGAAGATTTATGGCATAAAAAAACTGCACCTTAATCAGCGGCTGTAGCCGCCTTTCAGGTGCAGTTTTTAATCACCGGGCCAGTGAGCGGCCCCTGATGCGAATCAGGATTTCGGCGTGCTGTAGATTGGGCCTGGCTGGCTCAGACCAGGAATGGTTTGCGCGTTGCTTTCAGCGGGTGCATCGGTCGCTGCCGGTGCAGACTGCTCGGTGGCTGGCTGCTCCGCCGCGGCCTGTTCAGCGGGTTGCTGTGCTGCGGCAGTGGCATCACCGGTAGCTGAATCAATCACGTTGGCACCCTGCGGGGTGACCGGCGTCATCGGCTCTTCTTTCGGCAGTGCACCTTCCTGCTCTGGGACAGCAACCGGAGCGGTGGCATCGGTTTCACCGTTTACTTTTACCGGCATACCGGAACGGGTTTTCAGCGCGTCTTCCATGCTGGTGGTGTTAACGCTGGCATCGCTAACCACTTTCGTTACCGCAGCGGTAAGCGTCAGTGGAACCGGCTCGCGTGACTGGAACTGCTCTTCAGTCTGCGACAGCGGGTTGTGGATCTCGACATAGCGTGAACCGTCCGGCTCGACCGTTGCCTTAACAGGCTGATCGATAAACTGCACACGTGTACCAACCGGCACGTTGTCGAACAGCCATTTAATATCGTCAGCGCGCAGACGTACGCAGCCGTGGCTTACGCGCAGGCCGATACCAAAGTTGGCGTTGGTGCCGTGGATGGCGTACAGGCGGCCAATATACAGCGCATAAAGACCCATTGGGTTATCCGGGCCAGCCGGGAAAACGGCAGGCAGAGATTCACCGCGCGCGGCGTACTCTTCGTGCATTTTCTTGGTCGGGGTCCAGGTCGGGCCGTCTTTTTTACGCTGAACGGACGTGGTCCAGTTAACCGGCGTATCTTTACCTAATTCACCGATGCCGATTGGCAGCACGACAACGGTTTTCGTGCCTTTCGGATAGTAGTAAAGGCGCATTTCGGCGCTGTTGATCACAATGCCTTCACGCGGAGCATCTGGCAGGATCAGCTGCTGAGGAATGATCAGTTTAGTGCCCGCTTTCGGCAGATAAACGTCAACCCCTGGGTTCGCTTCCAGAAGGTTGCTCAGCCCCATCTGATACTGGGCAGCAAAGGCTTCTAGCGGAAGCTTGCTGTCTTCAGGAATAGTGATTTCCAGATTCTGTCCGGTCAGGCGGCTGTTGGCGGCCGGAAGCGGATAAACCACGGCTAAGGCTGAGTGGCTGAACGCCGCTGCGGCCAGAAACAGGGTGACAAATGCACGGATGCTTTTTTTCATATTATTTCAGGTGTAGCGCCATGTAGACTGTTGATAAACGACCCAATACTGGTCAACTGTGACCGGCTGCACATTATATGTTCATAATGGCCTCGGATGAAACCAGGATTTATCTTTGTTGAACTTTCTTTACGAAGAATTGTCTGCAATGCCACCAAATCGTGGTGAATTTTCACCCGAGCCAGCGTCAACAACGACCTCAGCGATATTTCCTCTCAGTTAATTCTGAAGAAAACACCACATCATTCAGTCAAGGTAGCAGAACCCGCACGATGTTAAAGCCCCTGAAGCGGTAAGGGCACGTCGATAAGCACAATAAAGATCGTGTTCTTTATTAACTAACCAGAACGGGGATGTGCGCTTTGGTGTGAGTGTGACCAGAAACATTGCGGATGGTGACGATATCGGGGCGGAAAGTCCGCCCCGTCAACGATTGAATAAATGTTGTCATGCCTCAGACCATGATGCTCCTAATGCCGGTCGTAACGTCTACCGGCACGGCAAAGCATTACTGGCCGATTGCAGCACGTTCCAGGCTGGCTGGTAGCGCCTGCTGTTCGCGATCGGCCGCAAGCTGGCGCATATCATCCCACCACTGTTGCCATTTCTCCGCCACTACCGGGCTAAAGAAGCGTGCCGCGCTGCGTGCAGCGGCTCCGCGCATGGTGCGCAGTTTGCCCGGATGCTCAAGCAGATCGATCAGCGTATCCGCCAGCGCCTGCTCGTTGCCGTCTTCAACCAGCACGCCTGCCTTGAAGTTGCTCAGCAGATCGCGCGGGCCGTAATCGACGTTAAAGCTGACCAGCGGTGTACTGTAGGCCAGCGCTTCCAGGCCAAACAGCGAGAAACCTTCCTGGTCGGAACACAGTACCGCGCAGCAGGCCTGGCGGTGGATGTCTTCAACATCGGCGGAGAATCCATTGATATGGATATTTTTCGTCAGGCCTTTGTCCTGCACCTGCTTAATCAGGCCAGCACGCAGTGGGCCAACGCCCCAGGTATGCAGCTGCGCATCCGGCACCGCCTTCAGCACTTTTTCAAATACTCGCAGTAGTAGCCCGTGACGTTTCTCCTCGGAGTAGCGGGCCATGTACACCACATTTTTACTGGCCTTCTTGCTGATTTTCTTCGCTGCCTGCGGGTTATCAATATGGTTTGAAATGGTGCGCAGGCGCTGAGCCGGGAAACCGCCGTTAAGCAGCGCCTGGTGCTGCCCGTCGGTCAGCACCACCAGCTGGTCAATGTTTTTCTCGTTGTCGAGGACGCGCGCATAGCCCGCTTTCAGCTTGCCATCGGCCAGCAGGTGAGTGGAGTGGAACAGCGAGGTCAGCGTGCCGTTGCAGTGCAGGTGTGGCGCAAGGCGGATAAATTCACTCCATGGACGGTTTTTATCCACCAGGAAGTGCCATTCGGTACGCGGATCGAGGCACATGATCGCCATCGCTGCGACAAACGCCGCGTCGCTGCGCCAGCTCAGTTTCTCGCCGTTTGGCTGGCCGACTTCAATGCTGGACAACAGGCTGCTCTGCTGGCGCTGGGTATAGTGCTTGCGCAGAACGATACGCTGACGGCTGTCGACATAATCTTCAAAGCTCAGCTCGCCTTCACGTCCCGGCAGCGCATACTGCAACACGCGCAGCGGCGCGTCTTTAGCCCCCGTTGAACGTAACAGCACGCCCTGCGGGATCGCCGCCAGCGACGCGAGTTTTTTGCTATCGCAGAGCGGCGACAGCCACTGATAAATGCTCATCACCTGAGTCTCTGCCGGCAGCTTACCGGCCGCCTTAAAGGCTTCCGTGGTTTCTTCCAGCACCGGGTTAAACGATGAAATCAGGATGGTCGGCACCACGCCAAGATACTCTTTAAACAGCCTGACGCGGCGCATCGTCGCCACTTCAATGCCGTTACCGACGTTGCGCAGGTTTTCGCACAGGAACAGCACGCGTGGATCGCCTGATTTGCGCGGGCCACCGCGCGCGGCCAGGGCCTTAGCCGCTACCGAGGCCTTCACAGCGGCCGCCTGTTCATGGGATGGCTGACGGAGGTAGTTATGGTAGGCGACATAGCCAGACAGATAGTGTTCAACATCATCGATCCTCACTCGGAAGCTGTGGTGGCGGATAAAGAAGCTGCCAACAATACGCTCGGGGTTTTTAAAGAACATCGCCAGTTCCGGCCAGAAGAAGCCGTTCAGCAGGTAGCGGGCGCGGAACTCCAGCGCCTCGTAGAATTTGTTCAGGTCGAAGTCAAACAGCAGATGGGCGTGGCGCTCATCGGCGGCCATCCGCACGATCATTTTCTGCGCCGCCATCATCAGCTCAAGCAGCGTCGGGAAAGTGGTGATGCGCGTCAGCACAAAATTCAGATAGTCGCGTACGTTATCCAGTCCGAACTTGAAATAGCGCTCTTCCGGGCGGTACAGCGTCAGTTCATTAACGCAGTAGCTCAACCAGTGGTCGTGTGCCTGCCAGTGTTTATTCTCAATAAAGTAGTCAAACGCGCGCTCGACGATCTCCAGCCAGCGCGGATTGCGTGTAATGCCGTACAGCCGCATCAGCGCAAACGCCGCTTCACCGTCGTAATAGATGATGCGCTGTTCCGCCTTCACCGACAGGCTGGGGAAGTTCAGCACGTGGACAAACGACTTCTTATCGGTCTGCATAAAGCCGATGCCGTTTGCCAGCCGTTCCATCTGTGCCAGATAGCGTTCATCGCCGGTCAGTTCGGTGTATTTTGCCATCGCCAGAATACAGACGGCGTTACCGCCCAGCTTGATCTCATTTCCCGTATCCACGAGGAAATCGGCATCGCTGCCGTCCGGCAGTTTGCGCGTGTGGATCAGCTTGCCGGTCAGGTAGCGCAGCGAGCGCTCAACGGCTTCCATCTGCTGCGGCTGCTGGCTTTTCTCCCAGCCTTCCAGCAGGGCATAGGTGGAACTGGCGTGGCGCAGCGCGTTGTAGGAGTCGATAGGGCGGTCAAAGCAGGGGAACCAGCCGTAATAAAATTCACCGGATGATTTTACCTGTTCGGCCAGGAAGCTGGTGGCGCTGTTAATCACTTCAGGCAGCGTTTCACCCGGCCAGTTATCGATGCGGCGATAGCCCGCGTTGAGCCCGCGATTTTCCAGCGGCAGGGTCTGAGTACCGTCGGTAAATACGCCGCTGGTGGTAAAGCACCAGATGGTTTCATCATCACGCTGCGGCCACTTGAGCGGCTGGCCAAAACGCTGGCGGCCATAGCTGGCCAGATTAATCACGTTCGGCGTTGCCAGGTTTTTATTGCCTTCATACAGTACGGCGTTGGCGCACAGTTCCTGAGGCAGCATGGCGAGGGTGAACTGGCTGTCCAGCGACAGCCCGCAGCCGAAGTAATTACGCTTGGTTTTGCCGAATTCACGCTGCAAATCTTCCCAGCTCACCGCGCGCACCTGATCTACCACGTCAACCCGTAGCCAGAGTGGTGCGCGGCTCTGTTTTTTATTCCATTTTTGCAGCGCTCCCGCGCCTTCACTCCAGGCCTGTTCAAAACTGTTGCCGCTGGCGATATGGACATGCGCACGTTTATTACCGTGACAGAGACTGAAAAAGAGTACCCAGCCGGGATGACCTTCCGGCAGTGCTGTGGTCGTCATGCTTTCGGCAGAAACACGGGCTGCCTGCAATAGTTTGCTTAATGACATCTCATCTCCTCCAGAGACTATTAACGCTCTCTGAGCGCTTCTTTTACGCGGTTAAACGGTTTAAACAGGTAATCCATCACGGTTTTCTCGCCGGTTTTAATATCCACCGACGCGATCATTCCGGGTGAAATGGAGAATCGTTTGCCATTTTTATTCTGCAAATAGTCGACGTCCGTGCGGATAAATACGCGGTAGTAGTAAATTTCCGGCTTCACTTCGTCCTGGATGGTATCCGGAGAAATGGTCTCAACCACGCCGTGCAGCCCGCCGTAGATGGCGTAATCGTAGGCGCTGATCTTAACCAGGGCGTCCTGGCCGGGGTGGATAAAGGCAATGTCGCGCGGTGACAGGCGGGTTTCAATCAGCAGGCGATCGTCCAGCGGGACAATCTCCATCAGATCGCCATTAGGGGGGATTACGCCGCCGATGGTGTTCACTTTGATATTTTTAACGATGCCGCGTACCGGCGAGCGCACGGTCAGGCGATCGACTGAATCGGAACGTCCTTTTATCACTTCCGCCAGCGAGTCGGCTTCCGCATTGGCCTTCGCCATCTCTTCCCGCGCCTGCACGTAGTATTGCGAACGTAGATCGGTCAACTTCAGGTCAAGGTCCGCTTTCTGACGGCGCAGGCGCAGCACTTCCACGTTACTGGCAGCACCCGTGGTGGCCAGTCGCTCGGTGATTTGCAGCTCGCGTTTTACCAGGTCCAGCGCTTCATTGATTTGTGTTTCCGACCCTTTCAGCTGTGCGCGTCGGGTGTTATACAACCGGGTTTCGGTCGCTTTCAACGATTCATATTTATCCAGCTCGGCCGGGAAGGTCAGCGGCAGGTCGTTAACTTCCGCCGTCAGACGAGAGGCTGAAGCCAGTGCCGCTCTGTAGCGCGCCGCGCTTTCACCAACGTTGGACTGCGAGCGCGTCGGGTCCATCCAGGCGACAATTTCTCCCGCTTCAACCCGGGAACCTTCACGCACGTTCAGGCCGCCGAGGATCCCGCCGTCCAGCGACTGTAGCACCTGCTCTCGGGTGCTGGGGATCACCTTACCGGTACCGTTTGAGACTTCGTCCAGCGTGCCAAACCATGCCCAGACGCCGATCACCGCCAGCATCAGTCCGCAAAGCCAGACAATCCGCGTTGCGCCGGAGAGTTTGACTTCATCGCTGTGAATGCCATCAACATCATCCGCCAGCGAGATGGCCGCGGCATTGTAGGTTGGAGCAGGTAGGCGCGCCGCGTCGAGCGTGGCGGGCAAATCAGGCAAATTTGCTTTCATCACCGATCTCCTGAGTACGTTTTTTCTCTTCGGCGCGATTCATCGCTTTATCCTTCGGTGCATCCATAACCAACTGACCGTCTTTCAGAACCAGTACCCGTTCAGCCAGCTCCAGTACGGCGGCACGGTGGGTGGCAATAATCAGCGTGCGGCCGGCCAGCCAGCCGCTCAGGCGCTGCAGGAAGTCACGTTCGGTGTGTTCATCCAGAGAGGCGGTAGGTTCATCAAGCAGGACAATATTGGGATCGCGCAGCAGCATACGCGCCAGCAGAATGGACTGACGCTGCCCGCCGGACAGGCCCAGCCCGCCCTCCATAATTTTATGTTCCAGTCCCAGCGGCAGGCGCTTGATAAAGTCTGCGGCACCGCAGACTTCCAGTACCGCAAAGATATCCTCGTCGCGGGCATGAGGGGCACCCATCGTCAGGTTATCGCGCAGCGTACCGTGGAACATGCGGGCGTTCTGCGTCAGCAGGCCGACATTGCGGCGCAGGTCGGCCACGTCGATATGCGGCAGGCTAAGGTTATCTAACCGCAGCTCACCTTCAGCCAGCTCAACGCCACCGGCCAGCGCCTGTAGGAAGGTGGATTTACCGGCCCCGTTACGGCCGAGTACCGCAATACGCTCGCCGCGGCGAATCTCCAGCTTGGCTACACGCAGCGGTATCTGATTGGAATCCAGGTCGTAGCGGAACACAGCGGATTTGAACTGGTAGTCGCCATACAGCGTGGCGCAGTGGACGCGGGCTTCATCGCCGCCGTTTTCCACCGGTAGCTGCATGATGTTATCCAGACCGTCCTTCGCCGATTTGACCTGCTGCCAGCGTGCCAGCACGCCGCACAGGCTGGTCATCGGCGCAATCATGCGTGAGGAAAGCATCGAGGCCGCAACGATCGCACCGGTGGTAATTTCACCCTCAATCACCATCGGGGCACCGATCATCACTACCGTGGCATAGACAAGATTCTGTACCGTCATCCCCCAGCTGATCAGTCCCTGGGTCAGGCGGCGGGTTTTTAAACCGGACTGCGCGGTGATCTGAATATAGCTGTTCCACTGCTGCTGGAAGCGCTGCTCGGCCTGCATCAGCTTGATATCTTCCAACCCCTGCAGGCTTTCTACCAGAATGGCGTTACGCAATGTGGTTTCCAGCGAGGACTGACGCGCCAGCCGGGCCAGTTTCTTTTGCAACAGCAGGCCGGGAACCAGCATCAGGATGGTGGCGACCGGCGCGATCCACGCCAGATGTGGAGAAATCACCACCAGAACGCCCATAAATAGCAGGAAGAACGGCATATCGACGATGGCGGAAACGGTACTGGAGGTGACCATTTCTCGCACCTGCTCCAGCTCGCGAACCTGTGAAATAAAGCTGCCGGTAGAGCGGGGGACCGCACTGTTACGCAGGCGCAGCGCGTGGCCAAATACCCGGTCAGAAACGCGCAAATCGGCGCGTTTTCCCAACAGATCGGTAATATGCCCGCGGGCAATACGCATAACAAAGGAGAACAGAATCGCAATCATCACGCCGCCAAACAGCACATACAGCGTTGGGTACGATTGCGCCGGGATCACCCGGTCATAAACCTGCATCGAGAAAACGATGCCGGACAGCGCCATAATATTGATGATCAGCGAGGCCAGCATGACATACCAGTAGGGGCGGATATCGCGCAGGACCAGGTTGCGCAGCCAGTTCGGCGTGTATTCAGCCAGATAGCGATCGGCACGGATATCTTTTGCCACAGCGACCGGGCGGAAGGCGGCAATATGGCGGATTTCCGGCAGCAGTTCGGAAAACGGCAGTTGGGTCACCAGCTGGGCGTCGCTGATAAAGCTGACGCCGACGGTGTCCAGGCCGTCATAGCTTTCGATAATTCCCACCTGGCCGTCTTTCAGCTGGATCACCAGTGGCAGCCGCCAGTTAGAGATCTCACTGTCTTTTTCATTCAGCAAACGCCCTGACAGCCCGGCCTGGCGACCGAGGTTCTGGATCACGGAAGCCAGTGGTTTATCCATCTGCCAGCTGGCCGCAGCCTGCAGGCCGCCGGGGGAGTATTCCAGACGGTAGTGTCTGGCGATGTGTCCAATGGCAGTCACCCAGTCGTGAAGATGGCTTTTCTCATTATTATTCTCGCCGTTATCGGGTTCGAGAGGTTCCTGGTGCAGCTGACTCATGGTTGGATCTCCACCTGCTGGATCTTCTGGTTATCCAGTGCAAAGGCACTTCGGATATGCCCCGTGCTGTACAGACAGTCCAGCTGCAGCGTGCGCAGCTGGGCGATGGTCTGCTGCTCGGTAAAACGGGACTGATAAATTTCCTGCTCGGCGTTCAGCACGTCGAGCAGCTGACGGGTGCCAAGCTGCAGATACTGCTGTTGATACAGCTCGCGGGTTTTTTCACCGAGTGCCTGCTGGCGGGCCTGAATGGCCAGCGTCGTGCTGAGGCTCATCGACTCATTCTGCGAAGCGCTGAGCTGCTGACGTGCATCCAGGCGGGCAGAGCGAACCATTGCATTAGCGGCTTCCAGCGTGTGTGCTGCCGCTGCGCGCTGCGCGTCCAGACCGCCGCCCTGATACAGCGGCATCTGCACCCGCACATAGGCAGAGTACTGAGTACGATCCAGCGACTGATTATTTGGATAGCGATCGTTGAGGTAGTGAGTGACTTCCGGCTCCAGGGAGATGGTCGGCATCCGCTGGGCATTGGCATAATCCAGCTGGGCCTGTGCCTGATTGGCTTGTGCCCAGGCCGCCAGCACGGAAGGTATTAAGCGATCGTCAACCTGGGTAACTTCACAGGCTTTCCCCAGCTTTGTGGGGAAATCATTATTGACGCGGTTTACAGCTTTCCAGCCAAGATAGGTGGCCAGCGTTGCGCGCCAGCGGTCAAGGTTAGCGCGATACTGCATCAGCGTAGCGCGTGCGCCTTCAATACGTGTGTTGGTCTGTACCACATCGGAGAGGGAACTGGCCCCCTGATCGTTACGTTCACGTGCCAGGCCGCCGATGGTGTTGAGCGAGTCCAGCTGCGCCTGCGCGATAGCAACCAGTTCCTGATAGCCCTGAACCTGAACGAGTGCGGCGGCCGTATCATGAGCGACCTGATCGATGCTCACCAATACTTTAGCCTGCTGTTGTGCCACGCCGGCATTCGCTGAACGCACCGAACTGTCGACTTTACCGAAGTCATACAGCATCTGCGATAGCGAAAGCACCAGCGACGGGCTGTAACCGTGTCCACTGTACGTGTTGGTAATGCCGTTGTTCATTCCACCGCTGATTTGCGGGTAGTACTTGGAGCGGGCGTAATTGACCTGCTCGTTCTGCTCAAACAGCTTGCCCACCTGTTCACTAATCGCGGGGTGCCACTGTACCGCGCGCTGTACCGCTTTGGTGATATCAAGGGGTTGCGAGCTATTTTCGATAATGGGTTCGGTGATTTCACCGTTAAGACTGGGTAATTCCTGTTGTGAAACTAGATATTGTGCGCTGATGCGCGAGGAGGAATCTTCATCCAGCTCTTCGGCCTGGGCCGGAGCCAGTGGAAATAAAGCACCGGTCAGCATTAATAAGCCTGCCGTACTGCGTTTTACGCGACGAATCATAGAAATTCTTTTTCCTGTTCGCTGTTGCTGATCTCTTACATGCTTCACCCGTCTGCGGGGTTTTACTGTTGTAACATTTAACAATCCGCGTACTCCTTCAGGCAAACCGTAACAGGAAACGGGGGTGCGGCAGCCCTTGGCTACACTACCCCCGTTAGTAAATAACGTTACATTTTTTGGCACATCCCTGTGCCACTGAAATATCCCTCAAACATTAGTTACACGGAAGTATTGTGCTGTTGCAGCAATTCGTCCAGGGTAACGGTCACATTTTCGAGAGTAATCAGTTCGGTTGAGTCGTACTGCGTTCCTGCACCGTCACGGTCAATCGACACCACGGTATTGCCGTCGTCGGTATGTTCTACCGAGACATAGTTACCGATGGTGGCGGCCGAACCGTCCCAGCCCTGCAGCAGTTCACTGACATCGATGTGATCTTCACCGACGGTGAAGTCGGTCCAGGTATCCGCACCGTTGCCGCCGGTTGAATCATCTTGATCCAGCAGGTGATAAACCACCGTGTCTGCTCCGTCACCCAGCGTGAAGGTGTCGTTGTAGGCACTGCCGGAGACAGAGTCGTCTTCACTGGTGCCGTTGATTGTTGGAGCCAAATCAATGGTCAGTGAATTCAGCGTTACCGTTCCATCGGTGTCGGTCAGGGTGTAAGAGAACACCTCTTTGCTGGTGATATCAGCCGCTGTAATTCCTTCGTTAAGTGCATAACTATAGGAACCGTCAGCGTTGATAGTCAGCGTTCCGTACAGACCGTCAACCGTGGTGGTTGCCGTACCGGTTTCACTCAGGCTGATGCCATCAATACCCAGCGTTGCGCCGGCATGATTGGTGGTATCCGCATCGTGAACGTTGCCGTGCACAGACGTATCACCGTCCAGACCGTCGAGTGAATCCAGCGCCATCAGCGAGCTGACCGTAGCCACACCGTTGTGCAGCGTGATTACCAGGTTAGCTCCGGACGTGACGCCGTGATGGTCGACAATCTGATAGCCAATGGTGACAGTTGGCGGTAGCGCGGTCACTTTCACACCCGAGTTCAGCGTATAGGTGTAAGCACCAGCCTGATTAACCAACAAGGTTCCGTATGTTGTGGTAATCGAGGTGAAGCCCGTTGCGTTCAGCGTTGTACCGTTAACGGTGGTGACATGTGCCCCCGCTGGAATGCTACCGTTAGCTGCAGTGGTATCATTCGTCAGCAGATTTCCGTCAACATGAGCGGTTTGTGTCACCACGGATGTTGTTGTGTCAGAACCCACTGTCAGGGTGTTGGTGGTTAGGGCATTAACGCCGGTTGATGACAGCACAACGATATAATTGCCCGCACTCGGTACGGTAAAGGATGCCGAACCTGTTCTCGGTGTTGCTGAGAGGAGTGGCACAGTATAGATATTGTGACTTTCAACCTTGCTGTAAGTCCCATTCGCGTTTTGTACATACAGAACGGCACTGACAGTAGATGCAACCTGCAGACCTGTAACTGTACCTGTAACGTTAATGGTACGAGAGTCACCGGCACCGACAGAGAACGTCAGGTGAGGCTGATTGCCGAGCAGTGTAACGGTGAGCAGGTCAGCGAGGTTCACACCCAGAAGCGCCTGTCCACTAGCTGGAGCGATGGTGGTTGGACTGGTCACCGTATTACTCTGGGTGGAGAAGTTAACCTGGCCCGCATCGTCATGTGCCGAGACAAGAACCGCCCCATTAACATGCCCAGCCGTAGATGGGTTATTCGCGGCATCAGTCAGTGTTACCGACAGCTGCGTGCCGTTAGTCTGTGCCGCTGTCAGATTCACGGTGAAGGTACCGTTTTCTCCAACTTTCACGTTCGCCGGGCTGATGGTATTGCCGTTAACATCTTTCACCGTCACCGTTGAGCCAGGCTCACCGGTACCCGTCAGCACCGTACCTGCCGCATTGATTGACAGCGCGGTTGGTGTATCCGGTGGCGTTGAGTCGTGAGCGACGATCGGTGCAGTTGGCGATGGGTTGCCCGCTTCATCGGTCTGCAGCACGGTCAGCGGCTGGCCGTTGGTCTGAGGTGAAGACAGGGTGACGGTAAAGCTACCGTTTTCCCCAACAACCGCACCCGCTACGCTAATCACGTTATTGTTAGCATCGCGTACGGTGATGGAGGCACCCGGTTCGCCGGTACCGGTAATCGTCAGACCATCCTCAGTGATACTCAGACCCGTTGGCGCGATTGGTGGCGTGGTATCGCCCGCATCAACGGTGGCCGGCTCGGACGGGTTACCCGCTTCATCGGTCTGAATGACGGTCAGCGTCTGGCCGTTAGTCTGCGCAGATGTCAGATTGACGGTGAAGTTACCGTCTTCGCCTACCACAGCACCCGCTACGCTAATCACGTTATTGTTAGCATCGCGAACGATGATGGAGGCACCCGGCTCACCCGTACCGGTGATGCTCAGGCCGTTTTCCGCTACCACCAGATCGTCAACCTGTGCCGGAGGCGTGGTATCGCCCGCTTCAACGGTTGCCGGTTCGGATGGGTTGCCCGCTTCATCGGTCTGGGTCACGGAGAGGGTTTCGCCGTTGGTCTGAGGCGTGCTCAGATTCACGGTGAAGTTACCGTCTTCGCCCACCACAGCACCCGGGACACTGATAATGTTGCCGTCAGCATCACGAACGGTGATGGAGGCACCCGGTTCACCGGTACCCGTAATGCTCAGTCCGTCTTCTGCCACTTCCAGATCGTCAACCTGTGCCGGAGGCGTGGTATCGCCTGCTTCAACAGTTGCCGGTTCGGACGGGTTACCCGCTTCATCGGTCTGAATCACGGTCAGTGTCTGGCCATTGGTCTGCGCAGCGTTGAGCAGTACGGTGAAGTTACCGTCTTCGCCCACGACAGCACCCGGCAGGCTGAGCAGATTACCATCAGCATCACGAACGGTGATGGAGGCACCCGGTTCGCCGGTACCGCTGATGCTCAGGCCGTTTTCCGCCACTTCCAGATCGTCAACCTGTGCCGGAGGCGTGGTATCGCCCGCTTCAACGGTTGCCGGTTCGGACGGATTGCCCGCTTCATCGGTCTGGGTCACGGAGAGGGTTTCGCCGTTGGTCTGAGGCGTGCTCAGATTCACGGTGAAGTTACCGTCTTCGCCCACCACAGCACCCGGGACACTGATAATGTTGCCGTCAGCATCACGAACGGTGATGGAGGCACCCGGTTC
>NZ_JACVTX010000034.1:0-52157 GCF_016624745.1 Erwinia sp. S43
AGCTGGTTAGCTGGTTAGCTGGTTAGCTGGTTAGCTGGTTAGCTGGTTAGCTGGTTAGCCTGGGAGTACGGAGAGCGGCCTCTGCGGCTGCCGGACGGTCCTCGCGCCGCTTCGCGGTGCCTTCGGCTTCGGCTGCGGGCCTTTCGGATCGGCGCAGAGCGGGCGTCCTGCCCGCGCTGCGCCTGAGCCCAGCATCCCTGCTGGTCTCTCCGGCCCCACAGCCTGCTCCTCAGCGCTGCGGATTGTCCGTCAGCCGCAGAGGCCGCTCTCCCTTCACACAGGGTGCGCGTTTTTCCTGGTAAAACAGGCCTTAATTGCCGACGGACTGTTGGTCGGTTTGTCCGCTTTTCCGGGTAACACAGACTTTATTTGCTGATGGGCTGTTGGTTGGTGTGTCCGTTTTTTCATGCAACACAGACGTTATCAGCGGACTGGCGGTGGCTTCGGTCGGTGCATCCGCAGCGCTGAACGGAGAGAGGAAGCCAGGATTCGCCCACACGGATGTGGGCGAAAGGCACGGTTTGGGCAGGAAGCCCAGTCTGTGGCGGTCCGACAGGCTGACGAACGAAGAGAAGGGACCGCAACGCGGCGCGAGGACCCGCCCGACCGAAGCCACCACCAGTCAGCGAGAGCACTAAAGTTCAGGCGACTCAGGCAAATAACATCAAATCTTAATCAACACCATTCAGCGAAAGCACCAGCGTTCAGGCGACTCAAGCAAAATTAAAGCGCCTTCAGCATCGTGACTTCACAATCCACATGCCCGGTATAGCCCATCGGGCCATCAATATGCTGAAAACCAAGATGCTCATACAGACGAATCGCGCGCGTCAGTGACGCGGTGGTTTCCAGATAGCAACGTTTAAACCCACGCTCACGGCCAAACTCCAGCGCCTGCAATGCCAGATTTCGTGCCACGCCAAGACCGCGAGCCTCCGGCAGGAAATACATCTTCTGCAATTCGCAAACGTCCGCATCACCGCCCTGCAACGGAGCCAAACCGCCACCGCCAACCACTTTACCTTCCACTTCTACCACCCAGTAGGCGCTGTTCGCCTCACTGTACAGCTCATACAAACGATCGAGGTTCGGGTCGGAAACCGTATAGCCTTTATCCGCCGTTAAACCAAATTCAGCAGAAACCGTGCGGATCACCGCGGCAATATGGGAATTATCAGCAAGCGTAATCGGGCGTACTTGCACTGTCAGAGTAGAGTGAATCGCGGTTGTCATAAATCAGGCTCATAGCAGTTCGGCGGCAGGTTAGTGTAATAACATTGCTGAGGCGATGATGCAATGTGCGGATGAGTGATATCACCACTAAGCCAGGGTTAATCTGAATGATAACTATTCCATTGTTTGACTATCAGTGCCATGCTTAAATAGCAGGCAGTTATACCGCTTTCATATTCTGAATTATTATTTAGCTCTCTTATTTTCAGGAAGAAAATCTAATGGAAAACAATACCTCGCATTCTCAGCGCCATCCGGTGCTGTTTCACGGCCGCGCAGGCGAATATTTCTCAATCTGGTTAGTCAATGCATTACTGACCATGGTGACGTTAGGGATATATTCTGCCTGGGCCACCGTACGCCGCCGTCGCTATTTCTATGGTAATACTGAAATTGCTGGCGATCGTTTTGATTATCACGCCCGGCCAATCAACCTGCTTATTGGCCGTATTATTGTTTTTATCGGTCTGGTACTGTTCTTTATTATTTCCTCTATCTCCCCGACCCTGACTCTGGTAGCGATGCTGGCCTTCTTTGCGCTCATCCCGTGGATCATAATCCGCAGCTGGCGCTACAACGCGCTGATGAGCAGCTTCCGCGGTGTACGCTTTAACTACCACTGCCGTATTGGTCGAGCATACTGGACGATGTATCTGGCACCGGTGCTGATGGTTTTTGCACTGTTACTGGTGGTCGGCATGATCGGCGCGGCAGGTGCGACCAGCGGTAATATCAGCACCACGATGACCGTCGGTGTGATTTGCTTCGTGCTCTATTTGGTGGGACTGGCTGCAATACAGGGGACCGTTGCTGCGCTGAATCACGATCTGTATATCAATAATATGGCGTTTGGTCAGCTACCGTTTAAAGCCGATCTGAGCAAAAAGACATTTATTAAAATGGTATTGATCAGCTTCCTGATTATGCTGCCATTCCTGATTATCGGTGGCCTGCTGATTGGTTCTCTGTTTGCCTCAATTATCTATGCTTCGGCAATGGGCGTTAACGATCCGGAGATGCTGGGTAATATGATGGCCGGCAACGTGCTGAATATTTTCCTGACCTTCCTGGTCATTCTGTTCGGTGGTTTAGTCTCCTCAGCTTATTTAGTGGTGGCTCAACGCAATTATGTTTTCGGCCAGACCCGGCTGGGCGATAAGCTGCGCCTGAAGTCAACGCTGTCGACGGGCGCTTTCCTGGCTCTGACGCTGACTAACACGCTGATCGTGATCTTCACCCTTGGACTGGGTGCCCCGATTGCTGAAATCCGCCTGGCGCGCTATCTGGCTAACAGCACCGAGCTGGAGGGCGATATTTCGCTGGATGAAGTGATGGCCCACCACGATTCGGCCCGTACTGCGGTGGCGGAAGAGGTGGTTTCTGCTTTCGATCTGAATGCGGGAATCTGATTTTGCAGCTTAACGGCTACTATCAATCTCCCGGACGGGCAGCTCGCGAGGCTGCCCGTCTCACGTTGTATGAGCGGCACCTGGTACTGGACCGCAACGGGCAGCAGCAGATTATGTTACTCAATGCGATTTCGGTATCCGATGCGCTGGGTAGCATCCCCCTGACGCTGAGCTTTTCCGACGGCGGGCGCTTTGTGCCGGATGATGATGCGGCGTTTCGTCAGTGGTGGCAGCAGCGCCATCGTCCTGGCCTGGTTCATCGTCTGGAGCGTCATCGTCGCGGCGTCGGGCTGACCCTGCTGGCGACGCTGGCCGCTATCGCTCTGTATGTCTGGGTCATCCTGCCTGCCGCCAGCAGCGCGCTGGCTTCAAATATGCCGGCTTACGTGGAGCGGCAGGTGGGGCAGCAAACTCTGACGCTGTTGCAGAGCAGCGGCTTTAGCGACGGCAAACTGACGCCGGAGCAGCAGCAGCGCATGGATCGTCTGTTTAGCCGTGTTATTCCCGGTGAGATGAAGCAGGACGCGGTTCCGCTGCGGTTGAAGGTTATGCATTTCGACGGCGGCGCGAACGCCTTTATGCTGGCGGACGGTACGCTGGTGGTCAGTGACGATCTGGTGCGCATGGCGAAAAGCGACGATGCGCTGGCGGCGGTGATGCTGCATGAGATTGGCCATCATCATTACCGCCACCCGATGCGGATGCTGGTGCGTTCGTCGCTGATATCGCTGAGCTATATGTGGCTGACCGGTGACGTCAGCGGCATTGGTGATACGCTGTTACAGTCGGCTGCTTTCGTGCATCAGATGCAGTTTTCGCGCGGCATGGAGCGGGAAGCGGATGCGTATGCGATTGCGCAGATGAAGGCTCAGGGGCGGTCGCTGTCGGCGATGGCGGAAATTTACGGTCAGCTTCAGCAGTCGGGCGAGAAGGAGAGTCGCGGGCTGAGTTTACCAGAATGGATGAGCACTCACCCGGATATGCCGGAGCGAATTAAGGTGATTCGGGCGGCGGAATAGGGTACAGGCTCCGGTGTCTGGCTGGCGGGCTGTACTCCCGGTCGGGTCGGTCCTCGCGCCGCTTTGCGGTCCCCTCGCTTCGTTCGTCAGCCGGACGGATCGGCACAGACGCGCGTCCTGCGCGGCTGTGCCTTTCGCCTGCGTCCATGCAGGCGAATCCTGGCTTCCTCTCTGCACTCAGCGCTGTGGATTGCCCGATCGTGAGCACAGCCCGCCCGCTTAGTCGCTCAGGAGCAGGCTGCAGGAACGATTATTGCGGCTCTGGCTGCTTGCGTGTGCGTCCGTGCTGGCGAATCCTGGCTTCCTCCCTGTACTCAGCGCTGCGGATTGCCCGACCGCTGAGTGACTTCATTGTCGTTTTCAGATTCTAAGAGATGAGTGATGAGACTTCTTTTCACACTCAGTGGCCATGTTCCAACTACGGAAGTGAAAGCGTAGAGGGGTAACCGTTTTTTGCTATTAAACGGTACTTTAAAAGCCAGCAGGATGGATGAAGTGGGCCCGTCCCGGCGGCCGGTGGGCAATCCGCAGCGCTGAGGTGCAGGCAGCAGGCCCGGAGGCGACAGCATGGATGCGGGCGCCAGGCCAGGCGCGGGCAGGACGCCCGCTCCTGTCCGGTCCGAAAGGCCGGATGCCGTAACCGAAGGCATCGTGCGAAGCACGGCGCGAGGACCGCCCGCAGACCGCCGGGACGGGCGCACATTCCCCAAACCTGCAGCAGCTTCCTAAACCCAGCACATCCGCTAAACCGAGAGTGTTCCCTCAACGCACAGCCTCATTTGCTGCCAAAATCGTGCCTGCATCACCACTCTTCCGGCAGCCGTAAAACGCCAAAAAAAAACCGCCATCAAAAGACGGCGGTTTTTCATCATCAGACTCGCTGAGAAAACTTACAGTGCGGCAATCACGCCCTGCTGTTCGATCAGCTTGATCTTAGCCTGCTCGAAGTCAGCCAGACGCTCGCGCTCCTTGGCGACAACCGCTTCCGGCGCGCGGGCAACAAAACCTTCGTTACCCAGCTTGGCGGTAATCTTCTCCATCTCAACGTCAATCTTGCCCACTTCCTTCGCCAGACGCTCCAGCTCGGCGTTTTTATCCACCAGTTCGGCCATCGGGATCAGCAGCTCGGCACCGTCAACCAGCTTGGTCACCGACACCGGACCTTTATCACCGGCTGCCAGCAGCTCCAGCTTATCCAGACGCGCCAGCGTCTTCAGGAAGTTGTGGTTTTCGTTCACGCGGCGAGCCGCATCATCGCTGGCACCGCGCAGCAGCACATCCAGCGGCTTGGCCGGAGAGATGTTCATCTCGTTGCGAATATTACGCACCGCGACAATCGCCTGCTTCAGCCACTCGGTATCCGCCATCGCCACCTCATCCACGCGAGCCGCGTCAAACTCCGGCATCGGCTGCAGCATAATGGTGTCGTCGCTGATGTTCTTCAGCACTTTCACACGCTGCCAGATGGTTTCGGTAATGAATGGAATAATCGGATGCGCCAGGCGCAGCAGGGCTTCCAGCACCGTCACCAGCGTATTACGCGTGCCGCGCAGCTGGGCTTCAGTACCGCCGTTCATCACCGGCTTAGCCAGCTCCAGATACCAGTCGCAGAACTGGTTCCAGGTGAACTCGTACAGAATACCGGCAGCGATATCAAAGCGATAGCTGTCCAGCGCGTCACGGTAGGCTTTCACCGTCTGATTAAACTCAGCCAGTATCCAGCGATCCGCCAGCGACAGCTCCAGTTCGCCGCCGTTGAAGCCGCAATCGTGCTCTTCGGTGTTCATCAGTACAAAGCGGCTGGCGTTCCACAGCTTGTTACAGAAGTTGCGGTAGCCTTCCAGGCGCTTCATATCCCAGTTGATGTCGCGACCGGTCGAGGCCAGCGCCGCCAGAGTAAAGCGCAGGGCATCGGTGCCGTGTGGCTCAATGCCGTTCGGGAACTGCTTCTCGGTGCGCTTGCGGATTTTCTCCGCCAGCTGCGGCTGCATCATATTGCCGGTACGTTTTTCCAGCAGGTCTTCCAGCGAAATACCGTCAACCATATCCAGCGGATCGATAACGTTACCCTTCGACTTGGACATCTTCTGCCCTTCGTCATCGCGGATCAGGCCGGTCATATACACGGTTTTGAATGGAACCTGCGGCTTGCCGTCTTCGTCTTTGATGAAGTGCATGGTCAGCATGATCATGCGCGCAATCCAGAAGAAGATAATGTCGAAGCCGCTGACCAGCACGCTGGTCGGGTGGAAGGTGCGCAGCGCTTCGGTATTCTCCGGCCAGCCGAGGGTAGAGAAGGTCCACAGACCGGAAGAGAACCAGGTATCCAGTACGTCTTCGTCCTGGGTCAGCACCACGTCGTCGGCGATGTTGTTTTCCGCGCGCGCTTCCGCTTCGTTACGTGCCACATAGACGTTGCCTTCAGCATCGTACCAGGCCGGAATGCGGTGGCCCCACCACAGCTGACGGGAGATGCACCAGTCCTGGATATCACGCATCCACGAGAAGTACATGTTTTCATACTGCTTAGGTACGAACTGGATATCGCCGTTTTCTACCGCTTCTACCGCGACTTTCGCCAGCGGTGCGGTACGCACGTACCACTGGTCGGTCAGCATTGGCTCGATGACCACGCCGCCGCGATCGCCGTAAGGTACGGTCAGATCGTGAGGTTTGATTTCATCCAGCAGGCCCAGCTCGTCCATGGCGGCCACAATGGCTTTACGCGCGGCAAAGCGCTCCAGCTTCTGGAACGCCTGCGGGATCTCTGTGCCGTGGTCGTCGCACTCTTCGCCGTTGGTATCAAACACCTGAGCGGATTCGCGGATATCACCGTCGAAGGTCAGGATGTTGATCATCGGCAACTTGTGGCGGCGGCCCACTTCGTAGTCGTTAAAGTCGTGCGCCGGGGTGATCTTCACGCAGCCGGTGCCTTTTTCCATATCGGCGTGTTCATCGCCAACGATTGGAATACGGCGGTTAACCAGCGGCAGCACCAGGAACTTGCCGATCAGATCTTTATAGCGCGGATCTTCCGGGTTCACGGCCACGCCGGTATCACCGAGCACGGTTTCCGGGCGGGTGGTAGCGACGACCAGATAGTCTTTACCGTCGGCGGTTTTCACCCCGTCGGCCAGCGGGTAGCGCAGGTGCCACATTGACCCTTTGGATTCGCGGTTCTCCACTTCCAGATCGGAGATGGCGGTACGCAGTTTAGGATCCCAGTTGACCAGGCGCTTGCCGCGGTAGATCAGGTTCTCTTTATGCAGGCGCACAAACACTTCTTTCACCGCGTTGGACAGGCCTTCATCCATGGTGAAGCGCTCGCGCTCCCAGTCAACCGAGTTGCCGAGGCGGCGCATCTGGCGGGTGATGGTGCCGCCGGACTCTTCCTTCCACTGCCAGATTTTTTCGATAAACGCGTCACGGCCGTAGTCCTGACGGGTTTTACCTTCTTCGGCAGCGATTTTGCGCTCAACTACCATCTGAGTAGCGATACCGGCATGGTCGGTCCCCGCCTGCCACAGGGTGTTTTTCCCCTGCATACGCTGGTAGCGGATCATGGTGTCCATAATGGTCTGCTGGAAGGCGTGACCCATATGCAAGCTACCGGTGACGTTCGGCGGCGGGATCATGATGCAGAAGCTTTCCTGGCTGGTATCGCCATTTGGTTTGAAGTAGCCCTGCTTTTCCCAGTGCTCGTAAAGCGGCTGCTCGATATCTTGCGGGTTATATGTCTTTTCCATGTTCTGCTATGTCGTTGGTGGCAAGGGCGGCGTTGCCGTATTCAAGTGGAATCCAACGCTGCGATACACTTTGTAGCGATCGCGCGCCAGCTGTTTCAAAGATTCTTCATAGGGTACGAAGTCTATCACTTCATAGAAAGCGGTGGCAAAATCTGCAAACTGCGGCAGCAGGCTGATCAGCAGATCGCGCGGTGCATTGCCCCGGCGCTGCGGCCATGCCAGTTCGACCGGCGCGCCGTATTTCGGGCCTTCACCGGCCAGATTATGCGGCACAAAGGCGCTGGCGGGGCGTTGCCACAGGGCCTCGTCCAGCCGGATAGCCTGCGCTTCGTCTTCACAGGCTATCAGCACGCGTTTGCCGTCACGCCAGCGGGCCTCCGCCAGATCGCAGACCAGCGCTTCCTGCGCGCTCAGCCCGCCGACCGGCGTATCGGTTTCCAGCAGATAGAACGTTGCGTTTTTCATGCATCAGGCCTGGTTGGAGAAAAAACAGCAACGGCGGATTGGAGTCCGCCATTGCAGGGTTATGTCATCAGCCGCGGGCGAAGTGTGTCTCCGCCCCGGCGAGAAGCCGTATCGCTTCCCGCTCGATGCTGTTAATCGTCGCCGTTCAGACCGGCGCGGTTAAGCAGGAACTGAGACAGCAGCGCGACAGGGCGACCGGTTGCGCCTTTCGCTTTACCGGAGCGCCATGCGGTTCCGGCAACGTCGAGGTGCGCCCAGTTGTACTTACGGGCAAAGCGCGCCAGGAAGCAGGCGGCGGTAATCGCTCCGCCTGGACGGCCACCAATGTTTGCCATGTCGGCAAAGTTGGAGTCCAGCTGCTCCTGATACTCGTCGGCCATCGGCAGGCGCCACGCGCGGTCACCGGCCTGTTCAGACGCGCTGATCAGCTCGTGCGCCAGCGGATTGTGGTTCGACAGCAGGCCGCTGATATGGTGGCCCAGCGCAATGACGCAGGCCCCGGTCAGCGTCGCCACGTCGATCACCACTTCCGGCTCGAAGCGCTCAACGTAGGTCAGCGCATCGCACAGCACCAGACGGCCTTCGGCATCGGTATTCAGCACTTCTACCGTCTGGCCGGACATGGTGGTCAGCACGTCGCCCGGACGATAGGCGCGGCCACCGGGCATGTTTTCACAGCCCGCCAGCACACCCACCACGTTCAGCGGCAGATTCAGTTCAGCGACCATGCGCATCACGCCGTACACCGAGGCCGCGCCGCACATATCGTACTTCATTTCATCCATCGCTTCGCCCGGCTTCAGCGAGATGCCGCCGGTATCGAAGGTAACGCCTTTACCGACCAGCACGATCGGGCGCGCTTCCGCATCCGGGTTGCCTTTGTACTCGATAACCGACATCAGCGATTCATTCTGCGACCCGGCACCGACGGCAAGGTAGGCATTCATCCCCAGCTCTTTCATCTGCTGTTCGCCGATGACGCGGGTGGTGATGTTTTTGCTGTAGGCATCCGCCAGCTGACGCGCCTGCGAAGCGAGGTAAGCCGCGTTACAGATATTCGGTGGCATATTACCGAGGTCTTTCGCTGCCTTCACGCCGGCAGCAACCGCCAGACCGTGCTGGATTGCGCGCTCGCCGCTGGTCAGCTCGCGGCGGGTTGGCACATTGAACACCAGCTTGCGCAGCGGGCGACGCGGTTCAACCTTATTGCTTTTCAGTTGATCGAAGCTGTAGAGCGTCTCTTTCGAGGTTTCAACCGCCTGGCGCACTTTCCAGTAGGTGTTGCGCCCTTTAACGTGCAGCTCGGTGAGGAAGCAAACGGCTTCCATTGAACCGGTGTCGTTCAGGGTGTTGATGGTTTTCTGAATGACCTGCTTGTACTGGCGCTCGTCGAGCTCCCGCTCTTTGCCGCAGCCAATCAGCAAAATACGCTCAGAGAGAATGTTTGGCACATGGTGCAGCAGCAACGTCTGCCCCACTTTCCCTTCCAGTTCACCACGGCGCAGCAGGGCGCTGATGTAGCCATCGCTGATTTTATCCAGCTGTTCAGCAATCGGTGACAGCCGGCGCGGTTCAAATACGCCCACCACAATACAGGCACTGCGCTGTTTTTCCGGGCTACCGCTTTTTACACTGAACTCCATGCACTCTCCTGAATCTTAAAGACAACGGCGCTTGCTGCGGCTAGTATATGTCGCTTGCGTAACGAAATGTGCCGTTGCGTAAACGTCGTTTAGTCACGAACGTCAGATTGAGTTTCGGTGATAATTTTTTGTTTTTTCATCACCAGAACGCGATTTATTGCCATACTATTTTAGCTATGACAGGGCCATTGATGAGAAAAAATGGCGTATAAGCGATGAAACTAGCGATTTTCCTGCAAAAAGACAAGTTTTCACAGGCGTATTCAGCGTGATCATCATTAGATATCTGGTTCGGGAAATGCTCAAAAGCCAGCTGGCAATCCTGTTCATCCTGCTGCTGATCTTCTTTTGCCAGAAGTTAGTCAGGATTTTAGGAGCCGCGGTTGATGGCGAAATCCCAACAAATTTAGTACTGACATTATTGGGCCTTGGCGTGCCGGAAATGGCACAACTTATCCTGCCACTGAGCCTGTTTTTAGCCATTTTGATGACGCTTGGCCGGTTATACACCGAGAGTGAAATCACCGTGATGCACGCCTGCGGTTTGGGCAAAAACGTGCTGGTCAAAGCGGCGATGGTGCTGATGCTGTTTACTGCGCTACTGGCGGCGGTAAACGTCGGCTGGCTTGGCCCCTGGTCATCGCGCCATCAGAGCGAAGTGATGCAGAACGCCAAGGCCAACCCCGGTGCGGCAGCCCTGGCGGCGGGGCAGTTCCAGCAGTCCTCCGACGGCCAGTCGGTGCTGTTTATTGAAAACGTGAAAGGCAACAGCTTTGACAGCGTTTTTCTCGCGCAGCTGCGGCCGAAAGGCAATGCCCGCCCGTCGGTGGTGGTGGCCGATCATGGTCATATGAATCAGCGCGCGGACGGCTCCCAGGTGGTGACGCTGGACAACGGTACCCGCTTTGAGGGCACCGCCATGCTGCGTGATTTCCGCATTACCGATTTCAAAAACTATCAGGCCATCGTCGGCCATCAGACCGTCACGCTGGACCCGAACGATTCCGAACAGGCGTCGCTGTTAGCCCTGTGGCAGTCGGATAAAGCCGATTTCCGCAGCGAGCTGCACTGGCGTCTGACGCTGATCTTCTCGGTGCTGGTGATGGCGCTGATGGTGGTGCCGCTCAGCGTGGTCAACCCGCGTCAGGGGCGCGTGCTGTCGATGCTGCCCGCTATGCTGCTGTATCTGGTGTTCTTCCTGCTGCAAAGCTCCCTGCGCTCCAGCGGTGGTAAAGGCCGCATCGATCCGGCTGTCTGGATGTGGGCGGTCAACCTTGGCTATCTGGGGTTAGCGGTACTGCTGAATATGTGGGATACGGTGCCGATGCGTCGTCTGCGCGCGCGGTTTAACAAGAGAGGCACAGTCTGATGTTTGGCGTTCTTGACCGCTATATCGGTAAAACGATATTCAACACCATCATGGCGACGCTGTTTATGCTGGTGTCGCTCTCCGGCATCATCAAGTTTGTCGATCAGCTGCGCAAAACCGGGCAGGGCGAATACACCGCCGCCGGGGCCTGGCTGTATACCGTGCTCAGCGTGCCGAAAGATATCGAAATCTTCTTCCCGATGGCGGCGCTGCTTGGCGCGCTGCTGGGCCTGGGAACGCTGGCCCAGCGCAGCGAGCTGGTGGTGATGCAGGCATCCGGCTTTACCCGCCTGCAAATTGCCGCTTCGGTCATGAAAACGGCGATTCCGCTGGTGCTGCTGACTATGGCCATCGGTGAATTTGTTGCGCCGCAGGGCGAGCAGATGGCGCGTAACTACCGCGCTCAGCAGCTGGTGGGCGGCTCGCTGCTCTCCACGCAGGGCGGGCTGTGGGCGAAAGACGGCGATAACTTTATCTTTATCGAGCGCATTCGCGATGATAACCAGCTGGCCGGGATCAGTATTTACAGCTTTAACCACGATCGTCGCCTGCAGTCGGTGCGCTATGCGGCCTCGGCGAAATACAACGCCGAGAAAAAGGTGTGGGAGCTGGCGCAGGTTGACCAGTCGGACCTGACCGATCCGGAACAGGTGAAGGGCAGCCAGACGCTGAGCGGCGAGTGGAAAACCTCGCTGACGCCGGACAAGCTGGGCGTGGTGGCGCTGGACCCGGAAGCGCTGTCGATCCGTGGCCTGTATAACTACACCAAATACCTTGAGCAGAGCGGGCAGACGCCCGGCCGCTATCAGCTGAATATGTGGAGCAAAATCTTCCAGCCGCTGTCGGTGGCGGTGATGATGCTGATGGCGCTGTCGTTTATCTTCGGCCCGCTGCGCAGCGTGTCGATGGGCTTCCGCGTGGTGGTGGGGATCAGCTTCGGCTTCCTGTTCTACGTGCTGGACCAGATTTTTGGTCCGTTAAGCCTGGTTTACCATATTCCGCCGCTGCTGGGCGCGCTGCTGCCAAGTGCTGCGTTCTTTGCGGTCAGCGTGTATCTGCTGCTGAAGCGGCGATAGTGCTGGCGTAGATATTGCGTGACAAAGAAGGGCCGGTATTTCCGGCCCTTCTCGTTTCTCGTTTACTGACTGTTCCAGTTCCAGTTCCAGTTCCAGTTCCAGCTTCCGGCCTCAGCTCCAGCCCCGGCTAACTCTGCCGCAACGGCTGATTATGGCGGCGATCGTCCGCTTTTGATCCAGTCTCAGCCCCCGCTATTTCTGCCGCAGCTGCTGATTAATCGCGGCGATCATCCGCTCCAGATTCTGCATCGCGCGCACGCCGTCCTCAATGGTCGGTGCCTGGCTGCTCTCGCCCTTCATCCCACGGAACACATCGCGCAGCAGCGCGTGGTAACCCTTATGATCCTCATTCGCGGCGGCGGTAAAGTTTGGCGTCCAGCACAGGGTATCGCTGGCGTTATCCAGCCGCGCCAGCTCATCCTCGGCCTTAAACGGCGGATCGCGGTGCCAGGCAACGTTAATCACGTTATCCACCTCAATCCGCTGGTGGTTGCCCATTACGGTGATGTTTTCCATCGGCGTGCCGCGCGACTGCACGGTGCCCATCACCAGCGTACCGATCGCGCCGTTGGCAAAGGCCATATTCAGATGCGCCAGCAGATGGCCGGGGCGATGCTCCAGCGCTCTTGCCTGCAAATCAACGATTTCCGCGCCGACCAGCCACGGCATCAGATCCATATAATGCACGCAGTGATGCAGGTAGAAACTGGTGTAGTCCACCGCACCGGTAAAGTAGCCCGGCGCGGTCATATAGTTGCCCTGGAAGCCGAGCACATCGCCGAAGTCGCCGCTGCGCAGTACGTTTCCGGCAATCTTGTTGCCAGTAGAATAGCGCTTCATAAAGCCGACGTAAGCCGCCACGCCGGTACTGCGGGAGGCAGCGGCAATCGCCTGCGCGCCCTCGGCGCTGCCGCCCGGCGGCTTCTCAATAAACACCGGCAGCCCGCGCTTCAGCGCCGCAATGGCAAACTCCTCATGCTGCTGCGGCCCCACCGCCATGCCGATAGCATCCAGCCCCGGGTGCGCCAGCAGCTGTTGAAAATCGCTGTAAACCGCCGAGACGCCGTAGTGCCGGGCCACGTCCTGCGCGGCCTGTGGATTCAGGTCGCAGACCGCGCCCAGAGTCACGTTGTTCGGTGCCAGCTGCGGCAGCAGCATCTGCGTTGCGTGTCGGCCGCAGCCGACCCAGCCAATGGTTAAACTCATCCGGCCACTCCTGCAAAGGTTAAAGAGGATTTCACCAGCGCCAGCCCGGCGCGTAATTTTTCTGATTCATCTTCATGCGGCGCGCGCCAGTGGGCGATCGGCAGACCGACCCGCCAGTCGTCGCGGCGGAACGGCTCCAGCGACACCGGGCCGCGATAGTCAACGTCGTGCAGAGCGCGCATCACTTCGGCCCAGTTGACGTGCCCGGTTCCGGGGAAGCCGCGATGATTTTCATTGGCCTGGAAGTGGACGATGCGCGAACCGGCGGCGCGGATCGCCCCCGGCAGGCTGCTCTCTTCCATATTCATATGGAAGGTATCCAGCAGCAGCCCCAGCGCCGGATGGTCAACGGCGTCCACCACCTCAATCCCCTGCGCCACGGAGCAGACGATATCGGTTTCAAAACGGTTCAGCGGCTCCAGCGCCAGCGCGACGCCGCCGTCGGCGGCCTGCGGGGCTACCTGGCGCAGGGCGCTGACGGTGGCCTCAAGGCGGCGGGCAATCTGCGCATCATCGGCCGGGGTGGGCGCACGCCCGGCGAACACCAGCGGTTCACCGTACAGCGGGCCGCCAACGATGGTCGCCCCCAGCTGCGCGGCGCTGTCGATGCAGTAGCGCAGGTAGTCGATACCGCCCTGGCGCGCGGCGGCGTTTTCACTGGCGATGCTGCGCTGCATATTGACCCTGGCCGCCAGCACCACGCCCAGCCCGCTGTCAGCCAGCGCCTGGCGCACCTCGTGCAGATTAAGCTGGTCTTCCGGCTCGGGAACCAGCAGCTCGATAAAATCGAAGCCCAGCTCGCGGATATGGCTGAACAGCGACAGATCCTTGCTTAAAAACGGACGAACAAACTGCATTGAAATAATGCCAACCGGGTTATTCATTACATCCTCCTGCGCCGTCAGCCTTTGACTGCGCCTTGTGTCATGCCACTGATTAAACGTTTTTGTACGATAAGGAACAGCACGGTGGCGGGCAGGGCACCGATAATGCCGCCCGCGCTGAGCAGTCCCCATTCGATCTGGTATTCGCCAATCAGCTTTTGAATGGCGACAGTGATGGTTTTGACGTTGCGCCCGCCGAGGGTCAGGGCGTAGAGATACTCGTTCCAGGCGGTGATAAAGATGTAGATGCCGGTGGCGACCACCCCCGGCGTGCAGAGCGGCAGCACTACCTTCCACATCGCCTGCAGGCGGCTACAGCCGTCGGTCATCGCTGCTTCATCCACCGATTTCGGAATGCCGTTGATGTAGCTGGTCATCATCCAGATAGAGAACGGGATGGCGACGGTGGAGTTGGCGATAATCAGCCCCAGATGCGAGTCCAGCAGGCCTATCTGCTTCATCAGCACAAACAGCGGCAGGATCAGCAGCACCACCGGAAACATATTGATCACCAGGAACTGCATCAGCAGCACCCGCTTGCCGCGAAAGTTAAAGCGCGAGAAGGCATACGCCGCCGGGATACTCAACAGCAGGCCGAGCACCACGGTGCCGCCCGCCACGATGGCGCTGTGCATCATATTTTCCAGAAAACCGACGCGGGCAAACAGGTTGGTGAAGTTCTCGAACGTCGGATGACTGATGCCCGGCCCGGTGGTAAACAGCCGCTCTTTCGGCGTGATGGCGGTGAAAAACATCCAGATATAGGGACCGAGTGTGAAGGCGAGGATCGCCAGCATCGGCAGATGTATTGTCAGCAGACGCCTGGGCAGAGATTTGTTAATGACCATTATGCAACCCTCCGCATGGTGCGGCGCAGGTAGATCACGACCAGAACCAGCAGCATCAGGGTGAAGCTGACCGCCAGCGCCGAGCCGTAGCCGAAGTCCAGATTGGTGCGCGCTTTGATAAACGAATAGAGCGGCAGGGTATAGGTGGAATAGCCGGGGCCGCCGCCGGTCATCACGAAGATCACATCGATCGAGTTAGCCACCCAGATAATGCGCAGCAGCACGGCGGTCAGCAGCACGCCGGAGATCCCCGGCAGGGTGATGTGCCAGAACTGCTTCCAGCGCCCGGCCCCGTCCAGCGAAGCGGCTTCATAATAGCTCTGCGGAATCGACTGTAGCGCGGCGAGGATCATCACCGTGAAGAACGGGAAGCCCTGCCAGGTCAGCGTCAGGATCACCGCATACAGCGCGGTATCCGGGTTCGACAGCCAGCCGATCGACGTGGTGATCAGCTTCATGCGCAGCAGGAAGTCGTTCAGCACGCCGTAGTTCGGATCGTAGATCCACGCCCACATCAGCGCGATCACCACGCTGGGCAGCGCCCACGGAATGATGATCAGCGCGCGGGCCAGCGGCCGCCAGAAAAACTGCTGGTTAAGCAGCAGCGCGGTAACCAGCCCCAGCAGCAGCTGGGCGGGAATGGTCACGCCGATCCAGATTGCCGTGTGTTTCAGCGAGGTCCAGAACACCTCGTCGGCAAACATCTTGTACCAGTTATTCAACCCGCTGAACGTAAACGCCTTTGGCTTCCACAGCACGTAATCATGAAAGCTCATCCACGCGGCCTGCACCATCGGCAGGAAGACAATCGCCAGCGTCACCAGCACAGCGGGAGAGAGCAGCGCATAGGGCAGCACGCGCCTGGCCAGCCCGGTACGGCGCAGCCGGGGCGGGGCGAGAGAATTTTCCATCACCATAATCACACCTCAAAGTGGCAGTTCGGCCCTTGTTACTGTGGGCTGAACAGGGATTCGATTTTGCGGTTCATCTGCTCAACGGTGATCTGCCCCAGCATCGCCTGCTGCATGTTGACCGGCCAGACGGTGTTGATGAAGTCAGAGAGCTGCGGCGTATTCGGGTAGTCGTGGGCGTCCGGCAGCGAGTTGACGGTGGCGTCGATAAAGCGCTGCGGATGGGTTTTCCACGTTTTGGTGTCGCTTTTGGTCACCGGCAACTGCCCGGTGGCGCGGTTAAACTGCGCGTTGTTTTCGTGGCTGGAGAGGAAGGCGATCCACTTCCACGTCGCCTCTTTATCGGCGGCGTTGGCGAAGATGGCGTTAGATTCCACGGCGATCGGCGCCCAGCGTTTTTCATTACACGCAGGCAGCGGCACGGCGGAAACCTTATCGCCCAGCACCGCCACCAGATCGTTGGCCGAGCCGATATGGTGGATGGTCATCGCGGTTTTGCCCGCTTTAAACGCGCCGATCACGTCCTTGAAGCCGTCGGTGGTGGCGGAAGGGGGGAACTCACCGGCCTTGTAGGCATCGACGATGCGCTGGCTGGCCTGCAGCACGGCCGGTTTGGTCAACCCACCCTTGCTGAATTCACCGCCGGCGGGCATCACCAGCGGTGCCCACATATCCTGGCCGCCGACGCCGCCGCGGAATCCGAATCCGTAAATATCGGTTTTGCCGTCGCCGTTGGTATCCTGAGTGAGTTTCTTAATATCGGTGTAAAATTCATCGCAGGTTTTTGGCGGGGTCAGTCCGGCCTTTTCGAAATAGTCGGTGCGGTAATAGAGGTAGGAGACGATATATTGCACCGGCAGGTAATACTGTTTATCCATACCGCCGCGGGCGATATCCACCGTATTTTCCAGCAGGTCGCCTTTGCCGGACCATTGATTGATGTAACCATCCAGCGGCTCCAGGGCTTCCATCTCGTGCAGGCGCGGCAGGGCGAAGCTTTTCACCATCGCGGCATCCGGTGCGTTGCCGCCCACCAGCGAGGTATAAAGATTATCGTAATAGCTGTTCCACGGAATATTCTCCGCGTCGATCTTAATTCCCGGGTTGGCTTTTTCGAATTTGCTAATTAAATCCGACATGGTGTTGTCGGCATTATCCAGGTGATACCAGTAGTGGACGGTAGCGGCCTGGCTGGCGGTAGCCGACAGGCAAAGGGAGGCCGCTAACGTCAGCGATGACATTACTCGTTTCATTTCTTGTGCTCCTGATTATTTTATAAGTTTGCAGGATAGCTGTAGGGTTCAGTCGCGATTTATCGCGTCAGGTGATGCCAGGCATGGGCCGCCTCCTTGTGTGCCGTCACTGCCGCAGGCAGGCGCAGGGTCATCTGCATAAAACCGTGGACCACGCCGGGGACGATGCTCAGGCGATCGTCTCGTCCCAGCGCGTGCAGGCGGGCGGCGAACAGCTCGCTGTCGCTACACAGCGGATCGATTTCTGCCGCATTCAGCCACAGCGGCGGCAGCGCCTTCAGCGCCGCATCGCTGGCGTGCAGCGGGGCAATCAGCGGCTGCTGGCGCGCCTCCGTATCCGGTTGATACCAGTGCCAGTAGCGCTGCATTTTCTCGCGGGTCAGACCGGGGCCGCTGGCGAATTGCTGGTAAGAAGCGGTGGTAAAATCCGCGCCGTACACGCCGTAAAACAGCAGGCCGCAGCAGGGGCGAACGGCGTCTTCCGGCAGGGAGAGCATCAGCGCCACGGCCAGATTGGCTCCGGCGCTGTCTCCGGCCAGCCCCAGGCGCTGGCGGTCCAGATGCGGGAACAGCTTGCCGCTGCTGAGCTGCTGCCACAGGCGCTGCGTGTCCTCCAGCCCGGCGGGATAGGGATGTTCCGGGGCCAGGCGATAATCAAACAGCAGCACCGGCACGCCGCTCTCGGCGGCCAGTACCCGCGCGCTGCGCTGGTGGCTGGCGGCGCTGCAAAACGCCCAGCCGCCGCCGTGAACGTAGACGATCGCGCCCGGCCCGGCGTTTTCCGGGGTGTACAGCGTTCCGGTGATCGTCGGCTGCCCGGCTTCCTGCAGCGTAAACGGCGTCACTTGCGCCATCGGCGGCAGCTGCTGATTCCAGCGCCGGTTGCCGCGCTCCGCCTGCGCCCGTCCCTCTGCGGGGGAGAGCGTGGTCGGGTCCGGCAGCCCGGCGTCTTCCTGCTGAAGTTCACGCAGCAGCGCGGCCATTTCCACCGAAGGTACACCGCTCAGGCTCATAGCATTTTCCCCGCGTCCGGCTGGGTCAGGTCCGGCCCGAAATCAACGGCGGTACGGATATGGTGCGACAGGCAGGCGACCAGCGCCGCGCTGTCCCCGCCGTCTATAGCGTCGATCAGCAGGTGATGGCGTTCGGCGCTGTCCAGCAGCCGCGAGGTGTCGCCGCCGCCGCAGTGCAGAATTTTATAACGATGGTTGTGCACCAGGCAGCGCTTGAGGATCGGCTCAACGTTGGGCAGCTGCGCGCAGCTGTAAAGCCGCAGGTGGAAGGCGCGGTCGTAGCAGGAGAGCAGGTATTCATCCCCGGCGCGGGCGGCGGCGATCATCGCCTCGATATCCTTCAGCAGCAGGGTGCGCAGCTGGGCGCGGGCGTCCGCCGTCAGCTCCAGCACGCGCGATACGGCGCGGCACTCAATATCGTGGCGAATGTGGATCATTTCTATCGCTTCCTGTTCGGTGCAGGGCGAGATTTGGGTTCCCCGGTGCGGCTGACGATGAACCAGACCTTCCTGCTGGAGCGCCAGCAGCGCCTCGCGCACCGTGCTCTGGCTGTAGCCAAAGCGCTGCGCCAGATCCAGCTCCAGCACCACCGACATCGGCGGCAGGATGCCGAGTACGATCTGCTGCTGCAACAGCTCGAACAGCGCGCTGCTGCGGCGGCCGATATCGCTGATTTTTCCAGGAAGTGTGCTCAGGTTAAAAGTTTCAATCGCCATTTTTTATTAACACTTGTTTAACGTTATCGATAACGATATTTATACTTACGAACAAAAAACATGCAATGTACGGTTCTGAAAATGTGATCGACCCGGAAAAATAAAAATCGGGAGATGACTTACCTAAACTCTGCATGGTCGTCTGGAAGTCTGCGGTATCCCGGCCATGACCTGGAACGATGAGGCAACAACCATGGCAGTGATTTCACTGGAAAAAATTATCAAGCGTTACGAGCATATTCAGGCCATCCACGGTATCGATCTGCATATCGAAGACGGTGAATTCGTCGCCTTTGTCGGCCCGTCCGGCTGCGGCAAAAGCACCCTGCTGCGGATGATCGCCGGGCTGGAGGAGATCTCCGGCGGCCTGCTGCGCATCGGCGATGAGGTGGTGAACCACCTGGAACCGAGCGAAAGGGAGATTGCGATGGTGTTCCAGGACTACGCGCTCTATCCGCATATGACCATCGCGGAGAACATCGCTTTCGGCCTGAAAATGAAAAACAACGATCGCGAGGATACCCGCCAGCGGGTGGAAGAGATCGCTAAAATGCTGCAGCTGAGCCATCTGCTGGCGCGTAAACCCGGGCAGCTCTCCGGCGGCCAGCGGCAGCGCGTGGCGATGGGCAGGGCGATTATCCGCCGCCCGCGCGCCTTCCTGTTCGATGAGCCGCTTTCCAACCTGGACGCCAAGCTGCGCGTGGATATGCGTATTCAGATCAAGCGGCTGCACGCGCTGCTGAAAACCACCACCATCTACGTGACCCACGATCAGGTGGAGGCGATGACGCTGGCGGACCGGGTGGTGATCCTGCGCGAGGGGCGCATCGAACAGGTGGGCACGCCGATGGAGGTGTATAACCACCCGGTGAACAAGTTTGTCGCCGAATTTATCGGATCGCCGCAGATGAACATGCTGGAGGTGGAAGTGCAGCAGCTGACCGGCGGGCCGGTGCTGAAGTTTGGCCGCTGCGAGATCCCGCTGCGCTCGGTTGAGGCGGAGCACGGCACCCGGCTGCTGATGGGCATTCGCCCGGAACATCTGGAGCCACCGCGCTTTGGCGTACGCAGCGAGCGCATTCCACTACCGGCGCTGGCCGATGTGATTGAGCCGCTGGGCTCGGATACGCTGGCGCTGTGCCGAGTGGAAGAGCAGGAACTGACCGCGCGCCTGACGCCGGGGCGCGTCAGCCAGCCGGGGGATTTCGTCGAGCTGTCCATCGACCCCGCGCAGATCCATCTGTTTGACGATAACGGGGCGCTGGTGCCGTTCACCCACCTGGACGGCGGGCTGCATACCCCGTTCCTTTACAGCGCCGAGTACAGCCAGCAGCAGATCGCCCGGCACAGCTGAATGGCACATAGCGGCGTGCACCGGCCACGCCTGCCGTTGCGAAAAAGACCCGGTGGAAGCGTGGATTGAAGCAGCGTGGTCCTGTTAAGCCTGCTATTTTGCTGACAGGCGAATGAGCGCCGCCAGCGAACCCGGCGCTGCATTATGCGCGGGCTAAATCAGCATCGGGATCAGCGACAGCAGATAGAGCAGCAGCCCGATTGCGCCGCCGACCAGCGTGCCGTTAATGCGGATGCGCTGTAAATCGCGGCCGATATTCAGCTCCACCTGGTGCGACATATCGGCCGCGTCCCAGCTTTTGACCGTATCGCTGATATGGCGGCTGAGGAAGTCGGAGAACTCCGGTGCCACGCCCGCCGCCGCCTCTTCCAGATGCTGGTTCAGGGAGCTTCGCAGGGTGGCATCCTGCATCAGCGTGTCGCCGAACCACTGCCCGGCGGCGCTGACCTTCGCATGCAGTCGGGAATCCTCACGGCTGAGATCTTCCTTCAGCCAGCCGCGCAGATCGCCCAACAGCTGGGCGATATAGCCGTTCAGCGCCTCGTCCTCTTTCAGATAGCGCTTCACCTCTTCGGCCTTCTGCGCCATTTCCGGATCGGTTTTCAGCCGCACGATCAGCCGCTGCACCGCGCGGTTAAAACCCTGGCGCAGCGCGTGGGTGGGATCGTTTTCGATCTCGTTGAGAATCGACTGCACCGCGCTGGCCGCCAGATCGGCACTCTTTTCCCCCAGCCACTCGCTGGGCAGCACTTTTTCCTTCAGCGGATGCTCGCGCTTCAGCCAGCGCACCACCTGCAGGGCGATAAACTCGTGGGTGCCGGGGCGGTTGATCAGCTGTAACACCTGGGCGAGGGCGTCATCCAGCAGCTGCTGGTGGCGGTTATTTTTGGTCAGGCTTTCCAGGATCAGCGCCGACGACTGGCTGAGATCCACCTTGTCGATCGCCTTGTGGATCGCCTGGCGCATAAACTGCTGAATCCGTCGATCGTCGGCCAGATCGAGAAAGCCGCGCACCAGCTTGAGCAGATAGCCGCTGAGTCGCGCGGCGTTTTCCGCTTTGCTCAGCCATTCGGCCACGATCCGTGCCGGATCGTGGCGGCGGATCAGCTCAAGCAGCGATCCGGTGTTGAGGAATTTATCCTGCACGAACAGCGCAAGATTATCGGCGATGCGATCCTTGTTGCGCGGAATGATCGCCGTGTGGCGGCCGACCAGCGGGATCGGCACCCGGCGAAACAGCGCGCTGACAGCGAACCAGTCCGCCAGCGCGCCCACCATCGACGCCTCGGCCACCGCCTTCAGTCCGCTAATCCACAGGTTCGATGGGTAGTACAGCGGCCAGATCAGCGTGCCGATAAACAGCAGCGCCGCGCCGCCCAGTAACAGCAGCGGCAGGCGTTTTGCCTGCCTCAGTTCACGTTCTTTATCCATAAGCTCCTTACTTCTTCCTGCCACCCATAATGCTGCCCAGCACGCCGCGAATAATCTGGTTGGTGATCTGCCGTGCGGCGCTTTTCGCCACGCTCTGCACCACGCCGTCGCGTTTGCCGCCGCGCGGCCCGGTGCTGCCGAACAGAATATCCTTCAGCCCGCCGAGAATGCCGTCATCCACCGCCACGCTGTTGCCTTTGGCCGGTGGGGCGCTCGCCCGATCGCTGGCCTCCTGCGCGCCCTGCTGCAGTTTTTCCCAAGCGGATTCTCGGTCCAGCACTTCATCATACTTGCCGGAGAGCGGTGAGTGATTGATCAGACCGTTGCGTTCATCGTCGGTGACCGGGCCCATCCGCGATCCGGGGGCAATCACCATCGCACGCTGCACCATCGACGGGCTGCCTTTCTCATCAAGGAACGAGATCAGCGCTTCACCGGTGCCCAGCTCCTGAATGGCGGTAACGGTATCGAAGGCGGGGTTGGCGCGCATGGTGTCTGCCGCGGCCTTAACCGCCTTCTGATCCTTCGGCGTAAAGGCGCGCAGGGCGTGCTGCACGCGGTTACCGAGCTGGCCGAGCACCATATCGGGTATGTCCGCCGGGTTCTGCGACACAAACCACACGCCGACGCCCTTCGAACGGATCAGGCGGATCACCTGCTCAATTTTATCCAGCAGCACCTGGGGCGCGTCGCTGAACAGCAGGTGCGCCTCATCGAAGAAGAACACCAGCTTCGGCTTATCGAGATCGCCCGCTTCCGGCAGCTGCTCGTACAGCTCGGACAGCAGCCACAGCAGGGTGGTGGCGTACAGCTTGGGCATCTGATAGAGCTTTTCGGCGGCTAAAATATTGATGATGCCGCGCCCGGCGTCGTCGGTGCGCATCCAGTCGCGGATATCCAGCATCGGCTCGCCGAAGAAGTATTCCGCTCCCTGCTGCTCCAGCGCCAGCAGCCCGCGCTGGATGGCCCCGACCGAGGCGCTGTTGATATTGCCGTACTGGCTCTGGAAGGCTTTGGCGTTCTCGCCGATGTACTGGGTCATCGCCCGCAGATCTTTAAAATCGAGCAGCAGCAGCCCCTGATCATCGGCCACGCGGAAGATGATTTGCAGCACGCCGCTCTGCACTTCGTTGAGATTCAGCAGGCGCGCCAGCAGCAGCGGGCCGAGATCGCTGACCGTGGCCCGCACCGGATGGCCGCGCTCGCCGAAAATATCCCACAGCACCGCCGGATTGCTCTGTGGCTCCCAGTCGGTGACGCCGATTTTGGCCAGCCGCGCGCTGAGCTTTTCCGAGCTGACGCCTTCTTTCGCTACTCCGGTCAGGTCACCCTTCACGTCCGCTAAAAACACCGGCACGCCGATGGCGGAGAAGCTTTCGGCAATTTTTTGCAGCGTGACGGTTTTTCCGGTGCCGGTTGCGCCGGTGATCAGCCCGTGGCGGTTGGCAAAGGCGGGCAGCAGATGCAGCAGTTGTTCAGGGGTTCGGGCAATCAGCAGCGGCTCGGTCATAGTCAGGTATCCATCTGGTTGAAAGGCGGGTGATTATCCTTCAAGCATAGCAGGCAGCCCCCGGCAGGAGTAAAGCAAGTCCGTGCAGACGTTTTCACTGCCGCAACACGCGTAGACTTATGTAAATCCAGATTATCAATCGTAATACATCCAATAGCACAAATTACCATAGGCATAAAATGATAAGCGGACTAATGATTGGGGCTGGTTTATTCATCTGATAAGGGTAACGCTATGTCAATTAATGGAAAAGTGGTCCTGGTAACCGGCGCGGGTCAGGGGATTGGTCGTGGAATTGCATTACGACTGGCACGCGACGGGGCAGATATTGCACTGGTAGACCTGAACGACGACAAAATTAAGCTGGTGGCCGAAGAAGTGAAAGCACTGGGCCGCCGCGCGATCACCATCAAAGCCGACATCAGCGTGCGCGAAGAGGTGTTCGCGGCGGTGAATGAGGCGGAAAAACAGCTCGGCGGCTTTGACGTGATCGTCAATAACGCCGGGATCAGCCAGACCAAAAACCTGCTCTCCGTCACTCAGCAGGAAGTGGAAAAGATCTTCCAGATCAACGTGCAGGGCACGCTGTGGGGCATTCAGGCGGCGGCCAGCAAGTTCAAAGAGCGCAAGCAGAAGGGTAAAATTATCAACGCCTCTTCCATTGCCGGTCATGAAGGCTTTGCGCTGCTCGGTATCTACTCCGCCACCAAATTCAGCGTGCGCGCTCTGACCCAGGCGGCGGCGAAAGAACTGGCGGCGTTTGGTATCACCGTTAACGCCTACTGCCCGGGCGTGGTCGGCACCGATATGTGGGTGGAGATCGACAAACGCATGTCCGAAGAGACCGGCGCGCCGCTGGGGGCCACCTACGATAAATACGTTTCCGGCATTGCCCTTGGCCGCGCTGAAACCCCGGACGACGTGGCCGCGTTTGTCTCTTACCTGGCAGGCCCGGATTCTGACTATATGACCGGCCAGGCACCGCTGATCGACGGCGGTCTGGTATTCCGTTAATCCTTTCTTAACCGTCGGCAACTTTATCTTTGCGATAGGGTTGCCAGCCGTCCGCCTCTCTCAGTAAGTTAGAAGGCTAACTATGAGGGAGGTGAATGATGGATGCAGCGGTATTATCGGTAGTCTCAATTGGTGCAGCGCTTGGGCTGGGTGCGATGAGCCCCGGCCCGAGCTTTATTCTGGTGGCGCGGACCGCCGTGGCGTCATCGCGCCGTGCGGGCATTGGTGCCGCATTAGGGATGGGGGCGGGGAGCTTCCTGTTTGCCATTATCGCCCTCGCCGGGCTGCACACGCTGCTGAGCGCCGTGCCGACTCTGTGGCTGGTGCTGAAAACCGCCGGTGGCCTCTACCTGCTGTGGATGGCGTATAAAATGTTCCGCGGCGCGCGCCAGCCCCTGGCGCTGGATCTGCCGGGCAGCAACGGTAAAACCGCCCGCCGGGCCTTCCTCACCGCGCTGACCACTCAGCTCAGCAACCCCAAAACCGCCGTGGTATTCAGCGGCGTGTTTGCCGCACTGCTGCCGCAGCAGATTTCCCTCAGCATGTATCTGGCGATCCCGCTGGTGGCGATGATGGTCGACGGGCTGTGGTATCTGTTTGTGGCTTTCGCGCTGTCGTCACGCGGCCCGCGTAATACCTATCTGCGCTTTAAAGCCCCGCTCGACCGCCTGGGCGGTGGGGTGATGGCGCTGCTCGGTATCCGGCTGATTGTGAAGTGATGGTGCTGCCCGGTATACGGCTGACAGTGAAGTGATGGTGCTGTCCGGTATACGGCTGACAGTGAAGTGATGGTGCTGCCCGGTATACGGCTGACAGTGATGTAATGGCGCTGTCTGGGATCCGACAGATTGTGAAGTCATGGCATTGCCCAGAATCCGGTTGATTATGTCGTGATGGATGGCGGAGAGGAGGTTAGTTGTCGCCTCTCCGCTGTGATTCAGCCCAGCGCGCGCACGATAAATCCGCTGACGCGGCGCAGCACTTCATCCTGATTGGTCTCATTAAAAATCTCATGCTGCGCACCGCTGTAAAGCTCGCGGTCAAAATCACTGCCGCGCAGCTTATTCAGCGTCTGCTGGCTCTCATTCGGCAGCACCAGCTTATCTCCTTCACCGTGCAGCCACAGCGTTGGCAAACTGCCGAAGCCCGGCCCGTGATGGATAGTGCTCAGCATGTCGCACATCGCCCCCAGCGTGGCACGCTTAAACGGCCCGTGCCACACCAGTGGATCGGCCTGATATTTCGCGCCGACCTCGGGATCGCGCGACAGGGTGCGGATATCCAGCGGCGTATCGGGAATGTCTGCCAGCCCAAACATATCGCTAATCTGCGTGTGCTCTCCCAGCAGCGGACCGGAGAGCACCAGCGCGCGCACCTCATCGGCGAAGCGCTGCACGTAACGGGTGGCGATCATCCCGCCCATCGAATGGCCGATAATCACCAGCGGCAGATCGGGGAACTGCTGACGCACCGAGGCCACCGCCAGGTGCACATCGTCCACCACCGCTTCGTAATCCTCAATCAGCACGCGCTCGCCCTGCGACAGCCCGTGGCCGAGATGATCCGGGCCGAACACATAGCCGCCCAGCTGATTCAGCTTCTCCGCAACGTGATGATAGCGGGCCAGATGCTCGCCGTAGCCGTGAACCAGCAGCACCAGAAAACGCGGCTGCGGCACCGGCCAGTGATGCAGCGCGATATCGCCCAGATGACCAGAGATATGACTTAATCGATAATCAGACATAACGGTAGCCTTATTATTTTAGGTAGGTGGGACCATCCTGACGACTGTCGATGCGGCTGTCTTTGACTATTAATGCCGGATGCGATCCGCAGCCATAAAAAAGGGCCGCATCGCGCAGCCCTAAAAAGTGCGGGGAGGGGACAGCCTCACCGCCATAATAAGCGTGGTTCATTAAGAGAGAAACTTCCACCCCTGCTTTAAAACTAAATCGCAGGCCTTGGTTTTCACCTGCTTGCCGAGCTGCGTTTCGCCCAGCGATTTTAGGTTCACCTGCTGGTTGTTGCCGGTGTTCAGCAGGCCGAGCAGACCCTGCTGATAGTCGGTGGACTGCTGCTGCTTTTGCGTATCCTGCAGGCCCAGCTTGCCGAGCAGCTGTTCCTTCATGGAGGAGACGTTGTTATCCACCAGATTGTTCTTCATGCAGTACTGCAACACACCGGCGGCGTTAGTCATGGTGCCTGCGCTCAGCGACTGGCTGCCGCCGTTCAGCAGCCCGGCCAGCGCCCCCAGCGAGGTGCCGCTCTGCGCGGTGGTATCTTTAGCGGTGCCGCTGCCGCTCTCTGAACTTTGCCCCAGCGCATTAGCGGCGGAACTTAACTGATCCTGCCAGCTGGTGGCACCGGCTGCTGCGGAGAAAAGGGCGCCGGAAAGGGAAAGCGCCATTACCAGGTGGGTAACTTTCATCATGATTGTGCCTTGTTAACGTTCTGTCATCTCACTGGCCGCATGCAAATAGCCGTGCGGTAATTGACTGTTCCGACTGCCAAAACGCGGCCGAGTTCCGTAAGCGCAACGGCAGCCGCAGTTAATGGTTAAGGATTGGGAGTAATCTGGGGTGGGACGGGAATTCGCATCGGGCTTCGCTGGATTTTTCAGCACTTGGTAACGATGGGTAAGGATTTGAGTTGCGTAAAAAGGGGGTAACGGTATAATCGCCAACGTTTTCCGCATACCCTTCAGTGCCGAAGTGGCGAAATCGGTAGACGCAGTTGATTCAAAATCAACCGCCGCGAGGCGTGCCGGTTCGATTCCGGCCTTCGGCACCATAGATTGAGTATGAAAATTAAAGCTACCGTGAGGTGGCTTTTTTTGTGGGTGAAATTCAGTATCCGTATGGACGAGCCCGTCAGTAATTCTGTGTAACCGCCCAGTCGTTAAAGGTGAGTGCTAAGGTGGTCACCGAACTCGATAATAGAACGACTCATCGCCAGTCGCCAGTTCTGGATAGGCATACTCCATTCTTTCGACGCATCATTGATCGCCAGATATATAACCTTCCGTACCGAGTTATCTGTCGGGAACACTTTGCGTTTTTTTATGGCGGCCCGGATCATGCTGTTCAGCGATTGGATAGCATTCGTGGTGTAGATGGCCTTGCGGATAACCGAAGAACGTATTGAGATTTTCCCAGTGCGCACGCCAGTTTTTTCTGATCTGCGGGTACCTTTCATCCAATACTCCTGCGAACGTATCCAGCACCTTCAGCGCCGCCTCTTCGGTCGGAGCCTGGTAAACCGCCTTCATCCCGCTGCTGACGGATTTATAGTCCTTCCAAGCCACGTATTTCAGCCTGTTAGGCACCATTTGGATGATGCACAACTGAATATGGGTCTGCGGGTAAACGCTGTTTATCGTATCCGCGAAGCCCTTCATGCAGTCCACGTGGGCAATCAGGATGTCCTGAATACCTCGATTTTTTCAGCTTCCTCAGTCCACACCATAGTCATAGCATCTATCCTGCATGCCGATTACAATCATTACTTGATTTTTGCGAGCAGCATTCCGGATTTTTGATGACAAACGCTATGATAAAAAATGACAAACGCTGGATTGGCGATCTGCTGGGCGGTTCGTTGATGGTCCGAGAGAGCCGAACCATTGCTGAACTGTTGCTTTCTGAACCAGATGAAACGACCTGGCAGCAGCAAATAATCAATGAAAATATTCTTCAGGCTTCCTCCACAAGCACTGCAAATCGTTATGCCCGAACCTCAAGGCTGCGATTAATGACCCTGGATTGGGAGTGCTGGAAACTGATTGCTGATGGCAGTGAAAGCGAGCGTCTACAAATGCTATTGGTTGCATTGATGCTCCAGTCTCCAATAGTTGCGGAGTTTGTTGCTGATGTCGTAAATCCGGCTCGTCAACAGTTTAAAGAAAAACTTGGTATGAACTGCTGGAGTGAATTTGTGGATGAGAATCTGCGATTGCACCCGGAGCTGGCTGCTTTCTCTGATTCATCTATCCAAAAAATGGGTAACAATCTGATTAAGGCTCTGGCAGAGGCTGGTTACCTGGATAGCCCACGCCGCCGCAATTTACAAAACGTTTTCCTTCTACCAGATGTTGCAACGGCCTTGCATCGTTTAAACAAAGCCGAACTGCTCCCTATTCTGGAGGGTAACGTATGAATGACCCGATCCTTGAATATCGTTTAAAACAGCTAGAAGAACGTATCGGTGACGACCGTTTTTTGAAAAACCAAGGTTCCGGCAACGAGATTGGCTTCTGGATCTTTGACTATCCGGCGAAGCAGGAGCTTCAGGTCCGCGAGTATTTACACTTTTTATTCAAAAAACTGGATAAAAAATACACCTATAAAACACTGAATATCTTCCAGGTCATCATCGATATGCTTGAAGAACGTAAGCTCTTTGACCGTATCTGCCAGCGAGAGCCTGAGCTTGGCCTTGAAACACTGAAAAAGCATCTGGCAGCCCCGCTGAGCCAAAAAAAAATTGCGGAATATATTGCGCGTACGGTCGATCTTCCGGCACAGCAATTTGTCATTCTGGCGGGCCTCGGTAACGCCTGGCCATTGGTTCGCGGCGCGCGTTAACTTTGTAAAGTTCTTCTCGGTAGTAGCTGCGAGCATCATCCTCAATAAAGAAGTTTAGTATTCCATCCCCCGTTAAGTTTGCTGGCCCTCTTCGACCAAAACGGCCGTAGGTGTAAACGTAAATCGAACTATCTTGATGTACGGAGACGAACGCATGCCCAGCATCGGTGATTTCAGTCCAGATAAACACCCCGTTCAGTAACGGGTTATCTTCTGGCTTGCAGGTCTCAGCAAAATTATCGGTTTCAGGATCGGCCAGTGGGCCAGGAAGCACTGGAAATTCAATCGTGTGGGATTGTGTCGAGTTGGTTTCTGCTGGCTCTTTAGAAAATTCGTAGGTGTCGTAGATTGATGGAATAAAACGTGAGTTACAGGGGCAGGAGCTACGGCTGTGCAGTGTTCCGGCAATCCTTTTGCCGTGTATGTCGTCGTTTTCAAGTCCACCCACGATGCGGAATCTACCCGCATATTTACCGCAGGTCACCTGATGTCCTTCACATGCCATGTCTCTGTCCAAGTGCTGATGGTCTGTCCATCCTTCAATAATTCGACCACCGCAAACCGTCTTATCACCCCTGAATAAGTAGTGACCTATAGCCATTTTCTTTCGTCCTTGAATTGGCTTAAAATCCATACAAAAATTGTAGCCTTTTCATGTTGGTGAGTAAATAATCAGTCGCAACAAAGTGATAAGTAGTTAGTGAGGATAAAATTTTATTAATAGAATGAAAAATACAAAGAGATATTTGAAAGTTTATGTGTATGTATACCTTTTAGAAATTCTGGGTTGAAATCCAGAATCAACGAAGCGCGATTATCTATTTCACGAAATAAACCATTTCGATAAAAAAACCGTACAACATCGGTAACAGCATCAAACCCAGTAAATTAACCATGGGGGGAAGCTGGCGGATAAGGAGTACGGGAAACATCATGAAAAAGATAACTATCTGAACAGGTAAGGTTTTCCACTCCGTGCGCCGCTGCCAGAGTACCCACCCAACCGGAAGAATCAGAAACAGCACAATCACCAGTATCCGCATCGTTATCATATCGGAACCCTGCCATGCACTGGCCCCCTGCCACCCGCGATAAAAAACCGTCAAAAGAATTAGCATAGAGGCCAGCCAGAAAGCACTGTGAACGCAGCTCTTGGCGATCCCATCAGTTTGGAACCGACGGATGAGGATTGGATAACCCCAGAGAAATATGGCTACCACGACTAACATCAACCCAGACTGTAGTGCCAACTTGGGTGATTCCTGGCCCGGCAACCATGCTGTGTATCCCCAGAATACAATGGCAATCACCGCTTCCCAGCTGAGTGCCCGCTCGGACTTGTTAAGAGCGTCGAGCAGCAGTGGATTAAGACGCTCCTGAAGAGCGGGATACCGTTGACGAATTTCGTTGACCTGCTGGGCCAGCTGTCGCAAAAGATCGGGAGCAAGCCTTCCCCACCATGGCACTGCGGTGCCTTTCTCCGCCAGCAAACGCCATTTAAACTGCCCGTAACGATTGTTGGCATAAACTATGGCAAGCTGCTGCCAGTAGTTTTCCTGCTCAGTATTTGTAATCTGCTGTTCTAAGGCACAAATAACGCTTTCGGGTAAATAGGATGAGAAGTAGCTGTCTAACTGCCAGTGCATCACCGCAGACACTTCGTTTAATAACGAGCGGTAAAGCCAACGCTGTTCGCTGAGTGCTTCAGCCAGCATCTGGCTAAAGGCTTGCCTGGCTTCGAGGGAGTCGGGAATGTCGTTATCAAGATAACGATGAAGTTCGCCCAGTCCTTCAAGCTCATCCTGAATTAATAATGTGGAAAGCTCTTGGGCTTTGTGCCAAAGCACCTCTCTGCTCCAGCCCGCTTTGGATAGCGCAGTTGGTTCCTGCATCAATTGTTGGACATATTCGACCATCGACGTCGGCTGAGGTTCTTGAGTCGATATGGCCTCTTCATCCGGCAGAATTTCTGCCGAACTGGCATAGCGTTTCGCACCATCAAATGCTTCTCTCAGTTCCTGAAACCCCTGTGGGTCACGGTCTGGCCGACGGTGTTTTAACTCTCGAGCATAGGCCCGGCGTATCTCACCTTCATTCGTTGTCGGTTCAATGCCCAGCACATCCCAGATTGTTGCCATGGTTAGATTCCATCCTTAATTTTATCCACCAACTCGTGCAGCTTATTTCCGAAACTAAAATTGGATTATACAGGAATCATATTATTTACCTTACTATATTAAAACTCACCTGATTAATTCCCGAAATTAACTTCTTCCCCAAACGTATTCATCAACTATCAAAAATCTTCATCATCATTCCATACCGAATCAATCTCTCACAATTAACACCTGTCGCACACCTTATTCAGATTAGTCGTAATCAATAGCGGCAAACAAATTATTGCGATCCCTCTCACATCGTGGACAATACTTAGCCATGCACTGAATCTATATCAGCGAAATCAATGATTTTAAATCAAGGGATGGAATATGGACCGGAACACGCAGGCGTTCACCTCTTACTGGCGTAATGCCCTGGCGGATGCAGAGTCGGGTAAAGGGGCATTTGAGCGCAAAGATGCGGATAAATTTACCCAGTGGAATGATATCTCCTCGGGGCGGCTGAATAACGAGCTCGTCCAGGCATATTTTATGGGGGAGCCGGACTCGGTTAAAACCGTTGAGGTGCTGCTACGGCCAGAAGCCTGGCTCCGTCTGCTGAAGCACGGCAAAGAGCGGACGGCAGGCGCACCGGGAGTCATCACGCCGCTGGTCACTTCCGCTCTCCTGAACCGTGAAGGGCTATTATTCCCCGTCGCGCAAACCACCATCCCCCGCGATCTCCTTGAGCCTCTTCCCTCCGGCACCTTCTCGATTGGCGAAATGGAGCAGTACGACAGGTACAAAACCACGCATGACTCATACACCTTCGGAGAGGATGAAGAAGATCGAAGTGAAGAGACGGAAGAGCAGCGTGAAGAGCGACATACTAAGCACTATCACCAGTGGCAAAAATACCGGGAAGATATTGAGAAGCTTTTAAACGAAGTGGCGGGGTCGTGGAGCAAGACTCACGAGCAGTACGAACCCGCAGGCTATGGCTACGTGATTAAAGCGGGTCAGGCCAACGGGGCAAGCTTCCATATTCTTCCCCTGTACGACCACCTGGTGATGTGTAAAAAAGAGGTTCCGCTGCTGTCGCGCTTTGCCGCCGCGGACACGCCTCCGTTAAAACCGCTTCTTGCCGCCAATGCAAAGTTCACCCAGCGGCTGGGGCATTCCGGGGATGCGTTTCCGCTGGCCGCCGCGCAGCGTGATGCCCTCAGCCATTATCTTACTCAGCAGCCGGGCGATATCCTGGCCGTTAACGGCCCGCCGGGCACCGGAAAAACCACGCTGTTGCTCTCCATCATTGCGACGGAATGGGTGAAAGCGGCACTAAACAAAGCCGAGCCGCCGGTCGTGGTGGCGACCTCAACCAATAACCAGGCGGTCACCAACATTATTGAAGCCTTCGGCAAGGACTTCTCCACGGGTTCCGGTGCCATGGCCGGGCGCTGGCTGCCCGATCTGCATAGCTATGGTGCTTACTTCCCGTCTCAAACACGCCAGGCGGAAGCGGCGAAGAAGTATCAAACGGAAGATTTTTTCACCCGCGTTGAGTCTCTCGACTACGTGGAAGACGCGCAAGCCTGTTATCTCGCAAAAGCTCAGGCGGCGTTCCCGTCGGCAGAGTGCAGTACCCCTGAGCGCGTGGTCGATCTCTTGCATGAGCGTTTAATCCGCTCCGCCATGCAGCTTAAAAAAATCGAGCCAGCCTGGGAAAAACTGAACGTCATCCGCCAGCAGCGTCAAGCCATCGGGGACGATCTTGAAGAGTATATCCGGCAGAAAAGCGCGTTAGTGCAGGGCTGCCTGGACGAAATCGCACTGTTGAACCAGGGCAAAAAGCAGTGGCAGCAGTACCGCGCCGGGGAATCCATGATCTATGCGTTTTTCTCCTGGCTTTCGCCCGTTCGAACCAAACGCCTCTACCAGATGAATCTCTTCCTGGATAAGACCTTTGGCAGCCGAATGGTCGGGTTTCAGGGCGCGGTACCGGAGGGGATTGAAGGCTTTATCGCTGGCCTGATTGCGCAGGCGGAGAAAGCGCAGGGCGAGTACCAGCAGCAAATCGATCTGGCCGAGGAGGTTCGCCAGCGGGAGAGTGAAGCGCTGGGCGACTGGCAGGATCTGGCCCGTTCACTGGGACATTCCGGTGAAGAGGAGTTGAGCCTGCCCGATGCCGACGATCTTGCCGATACCCATATCCGATTCCCCGCGTTCCTGCTGGCCACCCACTACTGGGAAGGGCGCTGGCTGATGGATATGGCTGCGATCCCCAACCTGCAGCAGGAGAAACGCCGCAACGGAGCGAAAGCTCTTCAGGCCCGCTGGCAGCGCTGGATGAAGCTCACGCCCTGCGTGGTGATGACCTGCTACATGTTGCCCCGGCATATGAAAATCAGCGAGCATAACGGCGAGTCGAAAAGCTTCGAGGACAGCTATTTTTATAATCTGGTCGATCTGCTGATTGTCGATGAAGCAGGCCAGGTGCTACCGGAGGTCGCGGCGGCTTCCTTCGCGCTGGCGAAGAAGGCCTTAGTGATCGGTGATACCGAGCAGATAGAACCGATCTGGAGCAGTTTATCCAGCATCGATATGGGGAATATGGTTGAAGAAAATATCCTCCCCGTCGGCAGTCAGGAAGAGCTGGCCGAAGCCTATGCCCGTGTATGTGACTCCGGCAAAAGTGCGGCATCGGGCAGCGTAATGAAGATTGCCCAGTTCAGCTCGCACTATCAGTACGACGCTGAAATGGCGCGCGGTATGTATCTTTACGAGCATCGCCGCTGCTTCGATAACATCATCGGCTACTGTAACGCACTCTGCTACCACGGAAAGCTACAGCCGAAACGCGGCGCTGAAAAGGACACGCTCTTCCCGGCGATGGGATATCTGCATATCGACGGCAAAGGGATGAAGGCCCACAGCGGTAGCCGATATAACCGCTTCGAGGCCGAAACGATAGCGGCCTGGCTGGTGGCGCATAAAGAGGACATCGAGCGTCATTACGGGAAGCCGCTGCATCAGGTGGTGGGCGTAGTCACCCCGTTCTCAGCACAGGTTGAGGCCATCAAGAATGCATTAGCGTCGCTCGACGTTAACTGCGGCGGCGGTGAAGACTCGCTGACGGTAGGTACGGTGCATTCGCTCCAGGGGGCAGAAAGGGCAATCGTGATCTTCTCTTCGGTGTACTCCAAGCATGAAGATGGCGGATTTATCGATAGCAAAACCAGCATGCTGAATGTCGCCGTCTCTCGCGCTAAAGACAGCTTCCTGGTGTTCGGCGATATGGATCTGTTTGAGATCCAGCCGGGCTCAACGCCCCGAGGATTGTTGGCGAAATACCTGTTTGCATCGGCAGGCAATACCCTGCATTTTGAGTTCAGGGCCCGTAAAGACCTCAGTCAGGCACAAACCCAAATCTCTACGCTTCACGGGGTAGAGCAGCACGATGAGTTTTTAAATCAGACATTTGATGATATCGGGAAGAACATCACCATCGTTTCTCCCTGGCTGACCTGGCAGAAACTCGAACAGACTGGCTTCCTGGCATCGATGGTTCAGGCACGTTCACGGGGTGTCGATATCACCGTTGTTACGGACAGAAGCTTTAATACCGATCACACCGATCCCACACAGCGCAAGGAGAAGCGGGAGCGCCTTCAGGCCGCAATGAGCAAGCTGAATGAGATGGGCATCACGACGAAGCTGGTGAATCGCGTACACAGTAAAATTGTGATGGGCGATGACGGGCTGCTGTGCATCGGATCGTTTAACTGGTTCAGCGCCACGCGGGAAGAAAAGTATCAGCGATATGACACGTCAATGGTGTACCGCGGTAACAGTTTAAAAGGTGAAATCGAAACGATTGCATCCAGTCTGGAGCAGCGGTTGCTATAAAACGCAGGAGAGGACATTAGCGCTTTGCGATTGAGTTTAAGCAGGGCGCTAATATTTTTGGAGAGTCCGGGATTAAGTTTTAACTTCGTTGATTCAGCTATTGTGGGCAGGTAGCACACATGAAAAAATTAAAAGGAAAACGGTAATGTTGAGATGATCGCTAATGGTAAAATTTGTCCATCATACGATGATGAAAATCGTTCTTTTTTTTCTTCTTATGCTTCTTGTTGCAAGAGTAGTCCCTTACGACGATATGGTTAGCAGCTTTGTCAGCAGGCACCTCAGATATGAAATTGTTAATTTTATAGGGGGAGTTATCCCCGGAGAGCCCGACCCTGAACCTTATCAATCAGCCATTTTCTACATTGATGTATTACTCAATGCACTAATTAGCATTCCGGTTTTCAGCGCAGCAATTTCAATTTACATTTCCATCCAGAAAGGAGCGAAACTAAATGAAGTTATAAATGAATTAATAGTGTCTACGTTTCGACGATTTTTGAAATTATTCACTCTAATATTTCTATTTTGTGCACTTTTTCGGTTTCTACCTTATCAATCATTATTGCCCCCTGACGAAACGTATTCAGCTATTACTACAACGACTATATTGACGTTAAACCTGATACTAACCATTCTCTGCTATTGGTTTATTACGAAGAAAGTCACAATCAAATGGCATTGGTAAATGCCTATTCTGCTCGGCCTGTCGTCATGTTTAAAAAATCGTGTTTTATTGACATATCGGCCAGATGTGTCGATGCCATAAACATGTTTGGGTCACATGTTTAAGAAAAGCGGTTTTATCGACATATACTGAGAGGTAAAATGCATGCTTTACGGCGCTATCGGCAGCCGTTTTCAGCCACATCTGTGGCAAAACACTCGCTCCATCATTAAGGAAGATATCCATGTTAAAACCCCTCCTCACCGGCACGCTGCTCCTCGCCGCATCCACTCCCGCTTTTGCCGCCCCCACAACTGACGCACAGCTGGCCGATGTGGTTAACCGCACCATCGCGCCGTTAATCAAAGAACAGGCGATCCCGGGGATGGCGGTGGCGGTGATTTATCAGGGCAAACCCCATTACTTTACCTGGGGACTGGCGGATGTGGCGGCGAAGAAGCCGGTCACGCAGGAAACTCTGTTTGAACTGGGATCGCTCAGTAAAACTTTTACCGGCGTGCTGGGCGGCGATGCGATTGCCCGTGGGGAAATCAGCCTGAACGATCCGGCCAGCAAATACTGGCCTGCGCTGTCCGGCAAGCAGTGGCAGGGGATAAAGCTGCTGCATCTGGCGACCTATACCGCCGGTGGCCTGCCGCTACAGGTGCCGGATAACGTCACCGACGCAGCCGCGCTGCAAACGTATTACCAGTCCTGGCAGCCGGAGTGGGCGCCGGGGGAAAAGCGCCTGTATGCCAATTCCAGCATCGGTCTGTTCGGCGCGCTGGCGGTGAAGCCTTCGGGCATGGGCTTTGTGCAGGCAATGAACAGCCGCGTACTGCAGCCGTTGGCGCTGAAGCATACCTGGTATCAGGTGCCGGCAGGCGAGGCTAAAAACTATGCCTGGGGCTACCGCAACGGGAAAGCAGTACACGTCTCTCCGGGCATGCTGGATGCGGAAGCCTACGGCGTGAAAACCTCGATTGAGGATATGGCCCGCTGGGTACAGGCCAATATGCAGCCGGAGAAAGTAACCGATGCGTCGCTGCAAAAAGGCATCGCGCTGGCGCAGTCGCGCTACTGGCAGGTCGGGGATATGTATCAGGGGCTGGGCTGGGAGATGTTGAACTGGCCGCTTCAGGAAAAAAGCGTGGTGGACGGCAGCGATAATAAGGTCGCGCTGGCCCCGATGAAAGCTACGGAGATCGCACCTCCCGCGCCGCGTCAGCAGGCGTCATGGGTGCATAAAACCGGGTCTACCGGCGGATTTGGCAGCTACGCGGCGTTTATCCCGCAGAAGGATATCGGCATCGTGATGCTGGCGAACAAAAGCTATCCGAACCCGCTCAGGGTAGAAGCGGCTTACCGCATTCTGACCGCGCTGGAGTAACCTTTTTCAGCCTGCATCGGCAGGTTGATGTACTTAATGCGGTTGGTCGCACTGGTGCGATCGGCCGCCGTGAGGGTTATCAGGTACGCTCTAAATTACAGGCTCTCTGAGTTTCGATAAAAAGCCTGAGCCTGTGATTGAGATTCTCTGTTTTGACCTGATCTAATCGGGTGCCCGGCGAAAAAGCTCAATATTGACTTCTTCGCGCAGGGCACCCGTTAATACTTTCGCTATTCGCTATTCGCTATTCGCTATTCGCTATTCGCTATTCGCAATAACTCATCACACCAGCCCCTTCACCATATCTATCAGCTTCACCACACCTTCAGGCCGCGTGCAGCCCGTTGTTGGATCGATAATCGAGCTGTAGATATGCGGCATTACGCGCGGTACGCCCGCCTGCAGGCAGGTTTGCAGGATGATGCCGAAGTTATCCAGATCGATGCCGCCGGTGGGTTCAATCAGCGTCATACCGCTGTGTGCGGCGGCGGTGGCCAGCGCGTGCAGCTCCGCCAGCGATTGCTCACCGCCCATCGGGAAAAACTTCGCCGCGTGTGCGCCCATATCCTGCATCATCCGTACCGCCGCATCACAGGAGACGCGGGCAGGCGTTCCCTGGCTGCTGCTGACTCCGGTAGAGATCAGCACCTCGCCCGGCGTGCCGGTGGGGCTGACCAGCGCGTTGATATGCGTCTGCTCGCCGCCGGTTGCCGCCAGCGCACCGGCGGCAAAACCGCTGCCGGTAAAGGTCTGGTTAACGTGTGCCGGATGCACGGCCGAGGCGATCATCGCCGCCTTATAAAACTGCGCCGGATCGCCCGCGCCCAGCCCGACGGAAACGGAAGGCACGGCGGCCGTCCAGCGTTTCACTTCGCGCACGCCCTCCTCAACGGAGGCAAACTGCGCGGAAAGCACGCCGATAACCGCATGGCCTTCGGCGGCGTCATAGATTTCCCTGGCGTTGGCGATATCTTTCGCCAGCACGTTAATCGCCACGCGCTGTCGATAAAAATTAATTTGCTGCATGTTCGGCAATCTCCTTCAGACGCGCCACGATCAGCGCCATTTCTCCCTCTGCCACCGTACGGGGATCGAGGCTGAAAACGCCCTGGTGCAGGTTGTAGCGGCGGGCGTAAATTGCGATCTCCCCGCCGCGCAGCTGCGCCTCTACCTCGCGAGCGTCCAGCCCCAGCACGCTGGCCTCCACCCGGATGCAGATACGCCAGATGGCGCGGCCCGCCTCATCCTGCTCGATATCGGCCGCCAGCCCGCGAATCGCGGAGATCGCCTCGGCGGTGGGCTGGAGCTGTTCGGCGGTCACCACGGTCTGCCCCTGGTGGTAGTTCTCCAGCGCGTATACCAGCCCGACCATATTCTCCTTGCCGATTTTCATCGCCCGGGCAATGCCCTCGTGCTGGGCTTTGCAGGCGTCGATCCAGCGCGCTGTGCCGGTAATAAAGCCGGAAGTCGGCGCGTTAAACGCCTTCGCGCCGCTGTAAATCACCATATCGGCCCCGCTGGCGACCCAGGCGTGCAGATCCTCTTCGGCGGCGGCATCGACAATCAGCGGCAGCTCGTGCTGACGGGCGACCGCCACAAAGTCCGCAATGCTCAGCATGCCTTTCTGTACGCAGTGGTGCGATTTCACATACAGCAGCGCGGCGGTGCGCGGGGTAACCGCGCTTTCCAGCTGCCAGCGGGCAGACAGATTGCTGGAGCCGACCTCCACCACCCGTCCGCCGCCAAGGCGGATGGCGCTGGTAATCGGTGCGCCGTAGTCCACGTTGTGCCCGCGCAGCATCACCACCTCGTTCGCCATGCCCGTACTGTCGGGCATCATCGCCACGCGGGCCGGATCGCCCCGCGTAATGGCCGCGGCAACGGCGATGGCAATCCCCGCCGAGGCGCAGGAGGTGATATAGCTGGCCTCCGCGCCGGTATAGCGGGAAACCAGCTCGCCGCTGCGGTCCACCAGCCGGTCAATCTCCACAAAGGCAGAGGCCGCCTGCGCCGTGGCCTGCATCACTTCCGGGGCCACGCTGGATACGCCCAGAATGGTCATCTTGCCGCAGGCGTTGATCACCCGTTTAAGCCCCAGACGTTGATAGATATTTTGCGTCATGATTTACAGTACCCCCAGCAGCGAGCAGACCACGCTCAGCGCGACAATCGACAGCAGAATGGTGGTGTAGCGCGGCCCTTTTTTCACCAGATAGAAGTAGACCGAGAACACCGCCGCCAGCGGCAGCAGGCCGGGGGCGATCGAATCCAGGATCTGCTGTACCACCACTTCCGATCCTTCCAGCGCGCTGATCTTCAGCGGGGTCGTGATCTTCACGTAGCTGGCGGACAGCGCGCCCATCATAATCAGCCCCAGCACGTTGGCACCGTAGATCAGCTCTTTGATCCGCCCGCCCTGCAGCAGGCCGATTATCGAGTCGCGGCCCAGGGTGTAGCCTTTGTGGATCATGCCGTAGCTCACCGCCAGGGTGATCGCCGGATAGAGGATCAGCGGAATAATCCCGCCCATCGCGCTGCCGCCGGCGGCGAAGGGGATAAAGATGGCGATCAGCAGTGGCATCACCGCCGCCCAGATGATCGAGTCACCCATCCCGGCCAGCGGCCCCATCAGGCCGGTTTTGATCCCGGTGATCGACGCATCGCTGATCGGTTCGCCCCGCGTTTTTTGCTCTTCCATGGCGATGGCGATCCCCTGGATCACCGCGCCGAAGGTCTGCTCCGAGTTAAAGAAGTTCAGGTGGCGTTTCAGCGCTTCGACCTGTTCCTCTTTCTGCGGATACAGCTTTTTGATAATCGGCGTCATCGAGGCGCAGAAAATCAGGCTCTGCAAACGCTCGTAGGAGCTGGAAACCTCCGCGCCCAGCCAGTAAATAAACCAGGCCTTGGTGATATCGCCCTTGGTCAGCGCCCGGCTCTCCCGTGCGCGCTCCACCAGTTCATGCTGCATTACGTCGCTGCTCATCATGCTGCTCCTTCATTTTTCGCCAGGCCCTTAATCAGGAAGGCCACACAAGTACCGAAGATCGCCATCGCCATGATGCCTAACTTGAGGTACAGCACTGCAAAGAATCCGCCGATAAACCACGGCAGCAGGCTCTTTTTACCAATCACCATAATGGTGATGGCGAAGCCGAGCGCCGGGAGGATACCGCCCATGATTTCAAAGGAGTGGGTCAGCCAGTGCGGCATCAGCTTGAGGAAGCTTTCCACCACGTTCTGACCGAAGTAGTTGGCGGCAAACACCACCGGGAAGCGCAGCGCCAGCCCGAGCAGGGCCGGATAGAGAAAGGCGCAGCGCATAATGCCGGACATATTGGCGGTTTCGGCGTGCTTATCGGCCATATGCACCCACGCGGCGTTCAGCGTGCGGCGCAGCTGATCGAGGAACACGCCGATCACGCCAAACGGAATCGCCAGGGCAATTGCCAGATTCGGGTCCATCCCGGCCTTCACGGCGATAGGGAGCGAGATACAGGCGGCCAGCGCCGGGTCCGACGGCACGTTACCGCCGGGCGTGGAGGTCACGCCGAGGTACACCAGCTGCATGCCCGCGCCGATAATCATCGCCGTATGCATATTGCCCAGCAGCAGGCCGACAAACACTGCGATCACCACCGGCTGTAGCAGCATGGCGGAAAGGGTATATCCGAGGCGTAAACGGGCAAACCAGTAGTACAGGCCCATCAGGCTTGCAAAGAGTAGAGTATCCATAATGTTATCCTTTACACCTTATCCTTCAGGCGGGCTGCGCCTGAAAGAGGGGTGCAGTGAGTGAGTTAGAATTTTTTCAGGATATCGTCCAGCGACTGCGGCTTATCTTCCGGGATGGTCTGGAAGAACACCTGCACGCCGCGATCTCGCAGATCTTTCAAAATGCCGACGTCTTTCTCGTCCAGGGTGATGTTCTGGAAGACCGCTTTGCGGTTAGGTCCACCGCCCAGCCCGCCGACCTGCACATTGGTCACATCAAAACCCTGCTGTACCGCATCCTGGATCGCCGCCAGCGACGGGAACAGCACCAGCACTTTGCCGTCGCCCAGCTGGTTCTCTTTCCACGATGCCGCAAAGCTTTGATTGCTGTAGCAGTCCACTTTGATGTTCGGCGGCGCGGCCATCAGGTAGATGTTTTTCATAAACGGATCGGCGTCCAGCTCATCGCTGACTACGGCGATGCGGTTGGCCTGGGACTGCCCAACCCATTTGGTGACCACCTGGCCGTGAATCAGGCGGCTGTCAATGCGGCATAAAACGATCGTTGCCATGCTGTGTTCCTTTTTATTGTGGTTGTTGTAATTGACGAACGTGGGCGACCACGTCCAGGCAGCTGCTGCGCCCGGCATCGACCAGATCGGCCACGCAGTCGGTCAGCGGGCCCGCATCGCGGCGGTCCAGCGCTTCCAGCAGCAGGGAGGCGTTCAGCCCGCAAATCACCGCTACCGGGTAGTCCGCGCTGAGCCGCGCCGCCACGTTAGAGGTGGTGCCGCCGATAAAATCGGTGAGGATCAGCGAGCCGTGCGGCATCGCTTTCACCACGGCTTCCACCCGCTGATAAAACTCGCCGAGCGTATCCACCGGCATCAGAGCGATTTCCATCACGCCCTGGATTTCGCCGGTCACCATGCGCAGGCTGTTGCAAAGCTGTTCTCCCCAGCCGCCGTGGGTCAGCAGCAGGATCTGGGGCAAGGGTTCAGTAGGGACAGCGGTAGTCAAAGTGGCCTCCTGGCTCAATTACGTTTACAGACGTACATAGAGCAAGGGCTGTGCCAGAGTTTGTGTCACGCGGGGGAGGGGGCAGGCACGGCGGAGCGCAGGGCCCCGCCGGATAAGGGATTAACCGTAAAGCAGTTCGTAGATATAAAAATATTCCGCGTCGGACATTCTAATGGCGTAGGCCTCTTCAATCGGCAGAAACGCGGTTTTGATGACACTAAGCGCGCGGACGTCGAGATCGGGCCGGTTTTCCAGCGCCATCTGTAACGGTTTTCGATTAATCACGATACGCTCGACCATGCAGCAGCAGTGGATCAGGAAGCGCAGTGTCACCTGGCGGCTCGGTTTAAGCGAAAGGGCGGTGGTGAGATGGTCAAATACGCTCTCCATCTCTTTCAGAATACGCTGGGGATTGAGCACCGAAATGTGGTTGATGATGCTTTCCATCGTTAACGCGCTGATAAAACGCATCGCGCTGCGCTCCATTTCCAGCCGACGTTCGGCGCTGGAGAGATCCGGCGTCAGCAGGCTCAGCACCAGCTCCGGCCCCTGCTCGGAGAACAGCTCCTCCAGCGAGATAAAGGGAATATCCGGCAGCCCCGGCTGGAAAGTACCGACGATGCCCGCCAGTCGTTCACCGGGCTTCAGCGCCTGCTGCACGCGTTCCAGGCTGCGTACCTCGTTGTAATCGAGGATCGCCAGCCGGGTATCCTGCGACATCAGCTCGCCGAAACTTTCCTCCAGCACCTTTTTGATTTTCTCTGCCGTGCCCATGCCGGTAATGCAGGAGATGGCCAGCACCTTGCCGCCGTGCTCCTGCTGCGGCGTGCAGAACTGGCTGGCAATGCCTTTATCCTGCATCAGCTGGGCCAGCTGCGGCAGATCGCTGGTTTCATAGCTGAGATCCAGCCCCACTTCCAGCAGGCTGGTCAGAGTGATATTCGGCATCAGCAGCACATCGATCTGGAACAGTTTGCTGATGGTGCTGCCAAAATGGACCAGCGAACCGATATCCACCATCAGGATCAATCGCCTGTACTGGCGGGCCTCAATCATCTGCGTCAGCGTTTCCAGCGTGTCGTGCACCGACTGCTCAAACGGCATATCAATGGCGCTGAACAGCTCGCGTTCCAGCACCCGGTTCACATACTGCGCCATGCTGGTGGCGGTAGTCGCGCCGTGGGCAATGAGGATCACCCCGCAGTCGGGGCTGGCGTCGATCCGCTGGCGGTAATGGCGGCACTCCTTGAGGAACAGGCACAGCCAGACGACCTCCGTCGCCGGGCAATGAATGTGCAGCAGCTCGTTAATTTTGCGGCACAGCAGGGTGGCGTTTTCGTATTCATCCTTACAGCGGTCGAGGATCAGATTCGATGAATAAAGCTGCGGGATCAGTCCACGCTGTACGTAACCAATCAGCGCGAGGAAGTGTTTGCGCAGCGGGTTCAGCAGGTTTTCCGGCAGGGCAAAGCCCAGCACCTGTTCCACGCAGCCGATCAGCAGCGTGACCCGCTCTTCGATCCGATCGCCGTAGCGCGGTGGATGCGCGGTACTGTCGCGGCTGTAGAGTCCGTATTCAAAAATCGAGCTGAGCTTGTTTTTCAGGATCGCCAGCGTTTCCGCGGGCGGCACATTGCTGTTGCGCAGGTTGACGTATTCGCGGGTCAGGAAGCTGTAAAACAAATCGCTCTCTTCCGCCTCCATCCCGCTGGCAAGCGAGTTTTTTAACGCGGGCAGGGTGCGTGCATCCACGTTCAGGTGTTCCCTGCCGGCAAACAGACCATCCACCAGTTGGCGCTGTTCTGGCGTGGCGTGAAACGGCATTTCCACCAGTTGCTTATCCAGCTGGAGCGTATCATTATGTTCCGTCATCCCCGCCGCCCAGGCCTGCGCACACAGGAACTGAATATCGCTTTTCAGCTGGCCGATATTGCCCTCCAGCGGCTTATTCAGCAGCCAGAGCAGCAGCGTTTTATCAATGCTGACGGTGCGCTCGATCTTGCGGCTTTCCCGCTGTAAGAAGCCAACGATCAGCTCGATCTGTTCCTCAACCGATCGCTGACGGATGCCCGGCAGATCGATGCAGACCTGAATTCGTCGCTGGAAGGTGCGCAGCAGGGCGGAGCTGACCGGTTCGGTCGTGGCACAAATCAGCCGGATGGCAATCGGGCGCGGCGTGCTGCTGGTTCCCAGCGGGCGATACTCGCCCTTATCAAGGATAGAGAACAGTTTTTCCTGGCCTTCATACGGCAGGCGATGCACTTCATCCAGCAGTAAATAGCCGCCGTCCGCCTGCTCCACCAGCCCGATTTTATTTTCGCTGGCACCGGTAAACGCGCCCTGGCGATGCCCGAACAGATGGGAAGAGAGCAGCTCCGGGTTGTGGGCGTATTCCGCGCAGTTAAAGTAGACCATCGGCGGCGGAGTTCCGGCCGCGTGCTTGCAGGCAAAGCGATGCATCAGCTCGGCGAAAAAGGTTTTGCCCACGCCGGAAGGGCCGGTCAGCAACACGTGCAGCCCGTGCGGGTAGAGCACGGCGGCACGGCCTTTTTCCACGGCATCGCGCAGGCTGCGATCGAATCCGGTCAGCGCGGTGAAGGGATCGTCGGTAGCGTGATTTTCCCGGCGCGGCAGCAGGTCGGCGATCGATCGCACTTCGCGCTCGGACTCATCCAGCGAACGGCCCAGCAGCGCTTCCGCCGCCCGGCGGTGCAGAAAGAACACCGGACGGCCGCGGCTTTTAATCGCCAGGCCATCATTCCACAGCTGATTCAGGTCCTTGCTCACCGAGTTGCGCGCCAGTCCGAGGTTAAATCCCATCGCTTCGGCGGTGCAGGCTTTTTCCTCCGCCAGATCGGTCAGGCTGAGTCCCTGCGTTAACCGTTCCAGCTCCCCAAGTATGATTTCAATCCGTTTCATCTCTTTACCGCTTAAAAATAAATGACGATTGAGAACATACACTAATCGGCGGGTGGAGAAAGAGACGAGGGTTGCAGATGCGGGGTGGGGATGGGATTGCTGCTGGGTTGCGTTGGGATTGGCGATCGGGGCACGTCCTCTGCGGCGGCCGGGCGGTCCTCGCGCCGCTGCGCGGTCCCTTCGGTTCCGGCTTCGGGTCTTGCGGATCGGCGCAGAGCGGGCGTCCTGCCCGCGCTGCACCTGAGCCCAGCATCCCTGCTGGTCTCTCCGGCCCCGCAGCCTGCACCTCAGCGCTGCGGATTGCCCGGCCGCCGCAGAGGGCGTGCCCCTTTTGGCTAAGTGCTCGCTGCTCCTGGAATCTTAAAGTCTGCTTCAGACTTTGCATTTGGCCCAGTATCGTAGTTCCAGTTTTTTAAAGCGTGACGGCGGGGAATTGAGCCATGCTGGTCTCTCCGGCCTCGCAGCCTGAACCTCAGCGCTGCGGATTGTACGGCCGCCGCAGAGGACGTGCCCCGTATGGTTAAGTGTTCGCTGTTTGAAGAACGTTAATTAGCACCGAATGTGGGAATCTCGCCAGTATGGTGAAAGAAGGAAGAGCTGATGGGTTTTTCAGGCAACACTGAAGTCAGAAAGCAGGCTGGTTGTGCCCCCGGGCGGGCAATCCACAGCGCTGAACGCAGAGAGGGAACCGCGAAGCGGCGCGAGGACGCCCGATCGGGGGCACAACCCGCCAGCGCCAACTCAGACTTTGCAAACAACCGACTGTGCCGATCCGTCCGGCTGACGAGCGAAGTGAAGGAACCGCGCAGCGGCGCGAGGACGCCCGACCGGGGGCACAACCCGCCAGCGCCATCCCAGACCTTGCAGACGACACAGCGAAAATGCGCATCCCCACCGGTCCGGCAGATTATCAACTTAGTCTTGCCACTACAGAGTTCAATCCGGCGTGAAAACGACCATAAACCTGTACATATGATCTATTTTTTGTAAAAGTTTGTCGCATCCCCCGATCCTCTGAGAAATTTCTGGATATTGCACTAGGCTTTGCAAATAAAGCCATGTAAATGTCAGGGGTAGCCTGCAACGATGAACAATCATGAAGACGAACTGAAAAGGCTACGGGAAGCCCTGCAGAACCGCCTGGACCAGCTATTGCCCGCCGGAGAACAGCAGGATTTGGTGTTTACCGCCATGCGCGAAGGCACGCTGGCGTCCGGTAAACGTGTTCGCCCTCTGCTGCTGATCCTTGCCGCCCGCGATCTGGGCTGTGCAGTAGAACAGCCCGGCCTGCTCGACCTCGCCTGCGCGGTTGAAATGGTGCATGCCGCGTCGCTGATGCTGGATGATATCCCCTGTATGGACAATGCGTTACTGCGCCGCGGTCGTCCGACTATCCACACTCAGTATGGCGAGAGTGTCGCTATCCTTGCCGCCGTTGCGCTACTTAGCCGCGCTTTTGGCGTGGTGGTGGAAGCACAATCGTTGACTCCCGCCTGCAAAACCCAGGCCGTTGCAGAACTTTCGCTGGCGGTGGGTTCGCAGGGGCTGGTGCAGGGCCAGTATCTCGATCTCAGCGAAGGCAGCCGGGCGAGAAGCAGCGAAGCGATCCTGCTGGCCAACGATCTTAAAACCAGTCGCTTATTTGATGCCTCACTGCAGATGGCGGCGATTGTTGCCGGGTCCTCGCTGCAAACGCGCCAGCGCCTGCGCTGTTTCGCTCAGGATCTGGGGCAGGCATTCCAGCTGATGGACGATCTCTCCGACGGGCTCAGCAATACCGGCAAAGATGCGAATCAGGACAGTGGCAAATCGACGCTGGTTGCCTTGCTGGGGGCTGAAGCCGTCCATCAGAAGCTGCGTGAACATCTGCGCAGCGCGGATGAACATATCGCCAGCGCCTGCCATCGCGGCCTTTCTACCCGGCATTTTATGCATGCCTGGTTTGACAAGCAGATGGCGCAGTTTGGCAAAAACAGCACGCAGCCGGGGTGCTAATGAGCGATCTTACCCAGCGAAAAAGCGATCACCTCGATATCATTCTTGACCCTTCGCGCAGGGTGAAAACCCGTACAACCGGTTTTGAACGGTGGCGCTTTGAGCACTGTGCGCTGCCGGAGCTGAGCCTCGATCGCATCGATCTTCACACGACGCTGTTCGGCAAAACGCTGCGGGCTCCGCTGCTGATTAGTTCGATGACCGGCGGGACCCGGCGCGCCAAAAGTATTAATCGTCACCTGGGGGAGGCCGCTCAGGCGCTTGGGCTGGCAATGGGCGTGGGTTCCCAACGCGTGGCACTGGAAAGCGAACAGGACTGGGGGCTGACGCGCGAACTGCGCCAGCTTGCTCCGGATATTCCGCTGCTGGCAAATCTTGGCGCGGCACAAATCGCCGGAAAAAGCGGTACGGAATATGCCCGGCGGGCGGTCGGGATGATTGAGGCCGATGCGTTGATTATCCATCTTAATCCGCTGCAGGAAGCCCTGCAGCACGGCGGTGACCGCGACTGGCGCGGGGTGCTGGCCGCCATTGCCCATACGGTTGAAGCATTGCCGGTGCCGGTGATTGTCAAAGAAGTTGGCGCGGGGCTGTCCGTACCGGTGGCGCGTCAACTGGTTGACGTGGGTGTGGCGATGCTGGATGTCGCCGGCGCGGGCGGCACCAGCTGGGCAGCGGTGGAGGGGGAGCGGGCCGTATCGCCGCAGGCCCGTGCGGTGGCGATGGCTTTCTCCGACTGGGGTATCCCTACCGCGCAGGCGCTGACAGAGCTGCATCAGGCGCTGCCGCATGTGCCGCTGATTGCTTCCGGCGGTATCGCCGATGGCATAGATGCGGCGAAAGCGCTGCGCCTGGGAGCCAATTTAGTCGGCCAGGCCGCAGGTGTACTGAGCTGCGCAACGGTCTCCGGCGAGGCGGTGGTTGACCATTTTCAGGTGATGATTGAACAACTGCGCATAGCCTGCTTCTGCTCCGGCAGCGGCAGCCTTCGCGATCTCCGTCAGGCTAAACTGGTCCCCGCTGAATGAGTGCACCTCGCTGGGATCTGATACTGGTGGGTGCCGGGCTGGCGAATGGTTTGATTGCCTGGCGGCTGCGTCAATTGCAGCCAGGGCTGCGCGTGCTGTTGCTGGAGTCGGATGCTGAACCGGGCGGTAATCATACCTGGTCCTTTCACCAGCGCGATCTGCTGCCGGAACAGCATCGCTGGCTGGCTCCGCTGGTGGCACACCGCTGGGCGGGCTACGACGTGCGCTTCCCGGCGCTGAACCGCACCCTGGCGGGCGAGTATATCAGCGTGACCTCAGAACACTTTGTCATCGCGATCCGTCAGGCGCTGGGGGACAACCTGTGGACCGGGGCTCGAGCCGTTAGCCTGACGCCGGAAACGGTGACACTGGATAATGGACAAACGCTGAGCGCGGCGGCAGTGATTGACGGGCGCGGCTACCGTCCCAGTCCCTATCTGATTACCGGCTGCCAGGCTTTTTTAGGCCAGCAGTGGAGCCTGAGCCAGCCGCACGGTCTGACCCGGCCGATACTGATGGATGCCACCGTTGACCAGTCGGCGGGCTACCGTTTTGTTTACACTCTGCCGCTTTCCGAACATCGGCTGCTGATTGAAGATACGCACTACATCGATCGCGCTACGCTGAGCGGCGATCTCGCACGGCAGCAGATCCGCCAGTACGCGGCGCGTCAGGGCTGGATGCTTGAACGGCTGGAACGAGAAGAGCAGGGCAATCTGCCAATCGCGCTGGCAGGTGATGTTCGCGCGTTCTGGCAGGCACAGACGGGGCAGCCGGGCAGCGGGCTGCGCGTCGGGCTGTTTCACGCCACCACCGGCTATTCACTGCCGCAGGCGGTGGCGCTGGCGGATTTAATCGCCGCAGCCCCCGATCTGAACGCCGCTGCGCTGTTCAGGCTGATTCAGAATTACGCGCTGGCGCAGTGGCGGCGTCAGCGCTTCTTTCGCCTGCTTAACCGCATGCTGTTTCTCGCCGGGCCGCCGCAGGCGCGCTGGCAGGTGATGCAGCGATTTTATCAACTGAACCACGGACTGATTGCCCGCTTCTACGCGGGTCAGCTAACGCTGCAAGACAGGGTGCGGATTCTGGCAGGTAAGCCACCGGTTCCGGTTGGCGAGGCCCTGCGCGCCGCACTGAACTACTCCCCCCGGCTGCGAGTTTTTCACGATGAATAAAACAGTCGTTATCGGTTCTGGCTTCGGCGGCCTTGCCCTGGCGATCCGCCTGCAGGCCGCAGGTATCCCCACGCTGCTGCTGGAGCAGCGAGATAAACCGGGCGGCCGCGCCTATGTTTATCAGGACGAAGGATTCACTTTTGACGCCGGACCGACGGTGATTACCGATCCAACGGCGATCGAAGAGCTGTTCAGCCTGGCCGGTAAGCGTATTGAGGATTACGTCGAACTGCTGCCGGTCACGCCGTTTTACCGGCTTTGCTGGGAAGATGGTAAAGTCTTCGATTACGACAACGATCAGGCAAGGCTGGAAGCACAGATCCACCGCCTCAACCCGCGCGATGTGGAAGGCTACCGCCAGTTTCTGGCCTACTCGAAAGCGGTGTTTAAAGAAGGGTATCTGAAGCTGGGCAGCGTACCGTTTTTATCCTTCCGCGATATGCTGCGCGCCGGGCCACAGCTGGCACGGCTTCAGGCGTGGCGCAGCGTCTACGGCAGGGTATCGGCGTTTATTGAAAACGAACAGCTGCGCCAGGCATTCTCCTTCCACTCGCTGCTGGTCGGCGGCAATCCCTTCGCCACCTCGTCCATTTACACGCTGATCCACGCGCTGGAGCGGGAATGGGGCGTGTGGTTTGCGCGTGGCGGCACCGGGGCGCTGGTGCAGGGGCTGGTGAAGCTGTTTGAGGATCTCGGCGGCACGCTGGAGCTGAACGCCGAAGTGACCAGGCTGGAGGCGGAAGGCGAGCGCATCTGTGCGGTGCAGCTGAAGGACGGGCGGCGGATCGCAACGGCTTCGGTGGCTTCAAATGCCGATGTGGTACAGACTTATGCAAAACTTCTGGGGCACCACCCCATCGGCGCGGCACGCGGCGCATCGCTAAAGCGTAAGCGCTTGAGCAACTCGCTGTTTGTACTCTATTTCGGGCTGAATAAGCATCACAGCCAGCTGGCGCACCACACCGTCTGTTTTGGCCCGCGCTATAAAGCGCTGATTGATGAGATCTTTCACTCCCCCACGCTGTCGGAAGACTTTTCCCTTTATCTGCACGCGCCCTGCGTGACCGATCCGTCCCTGGCTCCGCCGGGCTGCGGCAGTTACTACGTGTTAGCGCCCGTACCTCATCTTGGCACGGCGGATCTCGACTGGACGGTGGAAGGCCCGCGCCTGCGCGACCGCATTTTCGCCTATCTGGAGCAGCACTACATGCCCGGCCTGCGCGAGCAGCTGGTGACGCACCGCATGTTTACCCCTTTCGATTTCCGCGATCGGCTGGGTGCCTGGCAGGGATCGGCATTTTCCATCGAACCGATCCTGCGGCAGAGCGCCTGGTTCCGGCCGCATAACCGCGACAGCCGGATAAGCAACCTCTATCTGGTTGGCGCGGGCACACATCCGGGGGCGGGCATACCCGGCGTCATCGGTTCGGCAAAAGCCACCGCGCGTCTGATGCTGGAGGATTTCCAATGACGAACAGCACGCTGATGGATCACGCTACCGAAACGATGGCGGCAGGATCAAAGAGTTTTGCCACCGCATCAAAGCTATTTGATGCTCCGACCCGGCGCAGTGCGCTGATGCTTTACGCCTGGTGCCGCCACTGCGATGACGTGATTGACGGCCAGGTGCTGGGCTTTTACCAGGTCGCAGCAGACGTCGACAGTGCGGCACAGCGGCTGGACTGCCTGAAAATGCAGACGCAGCGTGCTTTTGACGGCATAAAAATGGACGACCCGGCCTTCGCCGCGTTGCAGGAGGTGGCGCTAAGCCACGGCATTCCCCCTCGCCTGGCCTTTGAACATCTTGAAGGCTTCGCGATGGACGTGCGGGAAACGTACTACGTCACGTTTGAGGATACGCTGCGCTACTGCTATCACGTGGCGGGCGTGGTGGGTCTGATGATGGCGCGAGTGATGGGCGTGCGCGACGAATCGGTGCTGGATCGCGCCTGCGATCTTGGGCTGGCGTTTCAGTTGACCAACATCGCCCGCGATATCGTGGAAGATGCGCAGGTGGGGCGCTGTTATCTGCCCGCGCAGTGGCTGGCTGAGGAAGGGATAATCGCTGCTCAGATCGCCGATCCGGTTTATCGAGACAAACTGGCGCGCCTGGCACAGCGGCTGGTGGCGGCAGCGGAACCTTACTACGCCTCTGCCCGCGCGGGGCTGCCCGGCCTGCCTTTACGCAGCGCGTGGGCGATTGCCTCGGCGCACGGTGTTTATCGCGAAATTGGCGTGAAGGTTAGCGCTGCTGGTCCCCGCGCCTGGGATGTTCGTCAGGGGACCACTCGGCCGGAGAAGCTCGGGCTGCTGGCGAAGGGCGCTGCGCAGGCGCTCAGTTCTCGCCTCGCGAAGCCGATGCCTCGCCCGCCCGATCTGTGGCAGCGTCCCCGCTAGCCGCTGTTGTTTTGTCGGTTCTGTCGCTGCTGGTGTGTGCCTGTTTATTACGGCTGCGCAGCGTCGCCTGTAGCTTTGCCACCGGCGGCGCATAGAGAAAACCGAACGACACGCAGTGCTCTTTACCCCGCACCGCATGATGAAGCCGATGGGCCAGGTACAGGCGTTTTAAGTACCCCTTACGCGGAATATAGCGAAACGGCCAGCGCTGGTGGACCAGGCCATCGTGAACGATAAAGTAGAGCAGGCCGTACAGCGTCATTCCCGCACCAATCCACTGTAATGGCCATACACCCGCCGCGCCGGTGGCGATCAGCGCGATCGCCAGCGCGGCAAAAACCACGGCATACAGGTCATTCACTTCGAATTTGCCGCTGTGCGGTTCATGGTGCGAGAGGTGCCAGCCCCATCCCCAGCCGTGCATGATGTATTTGTGCGTCAGCGCGGCGATAATTTCCATTGCGGCGACGGTCGCCAGGACAATCAGGGTGTTCCACAGCACGAGCATTTGTATTCCTTGTTGTCCAGGGGCTGAGAGGGTATGTGCTCCGGGTGATTGATAAGTATAGCAATGGGGTGGGGGGCTGCTGGATTAGCTGCTGAGTACGCGGTGTTATTTGCTGTGGGATTAGCGATTTGTGTTGGCGGCTGGTTTGCGTTGAGATTAGGGATCGGGGCGCGTCCTCTGCGGCGGCCGGGCGGTCCTCACGTCGCTGCGCGATACCTTCGGTTACAGCTGCGGGTCTTACGGCTGGTTTGCGTTGCGTTGGGATTGGCGATCGGGGCATGTCCTCTGCGGCGTCCGGGCGGTCCTCACGTCGCTACGCGATACCTTCGGTTACAGCTGCGGGTCTTACGGATCGGCGCAGAGCGGGCGTCCTGCCCGCGCCGCGCCTGAGCCCAGCATCCCTGCTGGTCTCTCCGGCCCCACAGCCTGCACCTCAGCGCTGCGGATTGCCCGGCCGCCGCAGAGGACGTGCCCCTTTTGGCTAATTGTTCGCTGCCCTAAAAACTCTAAAGCCTGTTTCAGACTTTGTGATGGATCTTATATCCGTAGTGCCAGTTTATTGAATCGTGGTGGTGGGGAGTTTATCTCTGCTGGTCTCTTCGGCCCCGCAGCCTGCACCTCAGCGCTGCGGATTGCCCGGCCGCCGCAGAGGACGTGCC
>NZ_JACVTX010000035.1:0-45192 GCF_016624745.1 Erwinia sp. S43
TAACCTCGCCGGTCTGGACGACCTGCTGAAGCAGTCGGGCTGGCGTCGTGAGCCTGTGGCCGGTGACGACGGGCAGCTGCACCATCTGCTGGCCAGTCAGATGTGAGATTTCGTTCCAACAGGGTCTGTTACCAGTCTCCGTCACGGTAATCAAAAGAAATCTGGTAAAAATAATGGTCCGGTTCTTTCGGCCTGGAGAAAAAGGGCTGGAGTACCGCCACCCACTCAGGAAGGGGGTTTGAGGGCCAACCGCACGAAAACTTACGGTAAGAGGAAAACTATCGTCTGAAAAATCGATTCTTAGACAAGTCTGTCCGCTAAATGCCAATTATGTTTCGAGATATCAGCCGGTTACCTCACTAATGTACGTTTCCGTTCCATTTGACTTCAGACCCCGTATTTAAATTGTGTTCCACAGCACTACGACGTTGGTCACCAGCCCCATCAGAAAAGCGATTAAGGGGCCTAACTATGAACTATGAGGAAACTTCGAAGGCAAGCTGGCGGAGCGTATGGCCTAAAGCGTTTGACCACGACTTCCTGTTGCCTTTTCGTAGGTTATTTCTATAACCCGATGCTGCTGATGGCGGTGTCCACCACAGCAACGGCCGTCAGGACGCCCGCCAGAATTAGCCAACCCCAGCCCTTATGCTGGCGCAGAGCCAGCAGTATGGGCCGGAGAAACAGCTGATGGGGATAAAGGTCAGGACCAAAATCAGCATCAGCGTGATAATTTGCGTGTCGCGCACGGGCATACTCCTTTTATTCCGGCATGCTGGCAAGGTTAATGGATCGGTCGGCCGAGGCGATAGTGGAGGGCCGGTGGGCGATAATAATACGTGTGATGCTCAGACCGCTTATGGCTGCGTTTATCAGCGCCTCGTTATGTTCGTCCAGATGGCTGGTTGCCTCGTCCATGAACAGAATGCCGGGACGGCGATAGAGAGCGCGAACAATGAAAATACGCTGGCGCTGGCCGCCTGAGAGCCCCTCACCCAATTCGCCGGTCAGGGTGTCATAGCCCATCGGCAGGGCCATGATGTCGTCGTGAATATGGCCAAGGCGGGCGCAGGCGTGAAGCCACTCCTCGTCGGGGGTTTCGCTGAAGCCAGTCATGTTTTCACGTAATGACCCGGCAAACAGACGATCCTCCTGTAGTATGCAGGACACGGCGCGGCGGTAGTTGTTCACGCCTGCTTCGTGAATGTCTCTTCCTCCGGCCACTACGCACCCTTCATTCGGGGTAACAAGCCCGCACAGTACTTTCATCAGCGTGGTTTTTCCGCATCCTGAAGGGCCGGTAATGGCCACGCTTTCCCCGGCAGCCACCGTGAGATCAAGCCCCCTGAAAATGGCCGGCGACTGTTCGTCATGACGAAACATGAGCCCTTTTGCCTCCAGCGCGATGGCAACCCCCCGGGGGTACAGGTCTGCATTGGGGGGGGACGGCTCGGACTCCGTGTGGGCGATGTCCGCAATCCGCTCTCCGTGCAGGGAAAGCATGCCAAGACGCAGAAACATGTCAGTGAGCGACAGTGCCCGGGAGGTGAATATTTCCCGGAACACCCCGAAGGCCACAAACGCCCCAAGTGAGAGCTGATGGGTCATAACGGCCCCGATGCCAAGCCAGAGGATAACCACGTTGTCCAGCGCGCTTGTCAGACTGCTGACCGTGCTGAAAAGAATGTCAAAGCGCCGACGGCTGACGGCAGCGTTGGCGGCGTCTACCTCAAGCGTCAGCCAGTTCCGGCGGCGCTGTGATGCCAGGCCCTGTGCGCGCAGCGTGGCGATCCCCCACAGCGACTCGGTAAAGTGGGAGCCGGCCGCCGCATTTTTTATCAGTTGCTCCTCCGTCAGCTGGCGATAGCGCGGAAAGGCAACCACCCGCATTACCACGGCGATCAATACAAAGCCCGCCACCACACTGGACAGGAGCACGCCTCCGTAGGAAGTAAGCAGCACGCAAGAACCAAGCAGCATAATGCCGTCAATGACGCAGCCCGTGATGTCGTGGATAAACGTGTCGCGCAGCACGTCCAGCGAGCCGAAGCGTGACTGAATGTCGCCCGTACGACGCTGGGAAAACCATGGCAGGGGGAGTCCCAGAAGATGCCGGAACAGTCCGTCCTTCCACTGGACGTCGGTCAGCGTGTCAGTGACCATCACCGTCCATGCACGGATTAAGTTAAGTCCGGTCTGAAGCAGGATAAGTGCACCCAGAGACAGGCAGACCAGCTCAAGCAGCCCCCGGTCGGCGGCGGGAACTACGTGATCCAGGGCAATCTGCGTACCCACCGGCAACAGCAGACTGATGCCTTCAATCATCGCGGACAGACAGAAGACTTTGACCAGAGCAGGGCCGAAGCCACGGATACCACTCATCAGTTCGGCAGGTCTGACGCGGGTAGATTTTTTTTTCCGACTGAAGCTGCGGCCGGGCCACAGTTCCAGCGCAGCGCCGGTAAAGTTTTCCGATAAAGTTTGTCTGCTGACGCTTAGCCGCCCACGGGCCGGATCGTGGATCACGGCCCGGTCGCCCTTCAGCCTGACCAGCACCACAAAATGGCTGAAGTTCCAGTGCAGAACACAGGGCAGCCTGAGTTCAGAAAGCTCCTCAAGCTCCAGCGATAAAGCCCGTCCCGCCAGTCCCACATCTCCGGCTACGGTGTACAGGGTGCTCAGCGTGGCGCCACGCGACGAGATGCCACCGCGGCTGCGCAGGGCAAACAAATCTGCGTGGTGGCCGTGCCAGCCTGCCACCATCGCAATACAGGCCAGGCCGCATTCAGCGGCTTCAGTCTGCAGAATCAGGGGGACGCGTCGGAGAAGGGAGAAGTTGAGGCGGTGCAACGATAATTCAGGTTCTTCACTGCTCATCTACTGCCCCCTGCGTGCTGTCACGCATGTCGTACAGTGGTGCAAGCACCCACTGCCACAGTTTCCGTTTTTCAAGAAATAGCGTGCACTCAGCGCGCAGACCGTTTCCCGGAAGAAGGCGTTGACCCTGCCAGACGAACTGACTCACGTCAGGCGTGACGGTCAGCCGATACCAGGTCTCGGATGCGCCTGCATTTACTGCCGGAGCGCCGGACCAGGATGACCTCTCCTGCAGGGTGGCCGGGGCGGAAGATATCTGCGCGACCCGGCCAGGAAAATAGCCAAATTTTTCTGATGGAAAAGCATTATAGCGGATGTTGACAGGGGAACCTTTCCTGATAAACGGCACCGCACTGTCTGGTACCCACATGACCAGCTCCCAGCGGGGTGGTGCAGCGGGAATAACCTGTGCGACAGCGTCGCCGGCGTTGACAGCCTGTCCAGGGGTGAGGCTGGCGATATCCACCCTGCCGTCCACCGGTGAGGTTACCACGAGCGTTCCCGCGGCATCGTCAAGCGTATCCTGGCGAACCAGCTCGCTGCGCTGCATTTCCATGCGAAAAATGTCGTTATCAAATTCTGCGGCCCGCGTGCGGATATCGCCCGTCAGAGTCAGCACCTGCATAGCGTTCTGCTCACGCTGGCCGCTAAGCGTCAGAAGGTCGTTCTGTTGCTGATAATAAAGAGCTGCCTGCTGAGAGAGCTGGTCACGGTTAATAAGGCCCGCGCGCTGATAGCGACGATAGTTGTCCATGTTCTGCTTCATTTCCTTAAGCCCTTCTTCAGCCTTTTTCAGTATGTCAGTCGAGAGCGACAGTGCTGTCGCATAACTGGCTTTCTGCTGTTCCAGGGTTTCCAGCGTGACACGCCTGTTTTCATGCAGGTGGTTAATTATACCCTCGACGTTTTTTAACTGTGCCTGCGTATTTTGCCGCTGCTGGAAGCTGACCACGCCGGAGCGCGTGGTGTGGCTGACGTCAATTTCATAAAGAGTCTGCCCTTTTTTAACCTTGTCTCCAGCACTCACCAGACGGCTGATAATAAACCCCTGCCCTGGGGCTGTGACCCGGACAGGGCCGGGCAGGGAGGTCAACTCCCCGTTAACGGTAACCCGACGGGTATAACTGCCGATACTGAGAAACAGTGCAAGCACGGTAAAAAAGAGCGCGGTGAGGGCGATATGTACCCAGGCGGGAAGGCCGCGTGCCAGCAATGCCCGACCATTCCAGAGTCGTGACCGGTGACTGAGCGCCGTTTCACGATATAGGGAATCCATGATTATCCTGAGGAAATGAAAGTCAAGTCTTTGTTAGAATAAGGCGACCGCCATGGTCGCCCGGGGAGCAGATACTCTGTAATCAGCGGTTTTTACCACCACCCTTCTGACTGCTTTGCCCCCTGTTGCTGGAATTACTACTACTCCCTTTATTATTCCCTGAGGGAGAAGGGCTGGCATCGGGTGCGTTTACACTACATCCCACGTTAAAACTTCCCGAAGTGGAGGAGCCACCATGGCCATCTTTAGATGTGGAAAAAGAACCACCAAAAGAACAGCTGCCAATTGAAAATCCGCCTGCTACCACATCCATTTCATTTAAAGATAGTTCACGCATTATTAATTCTCCTAATTACAGTATTTTGCAAATATAACGTGCTTTTTTCTCATTGAAACAACCCACTGAGAAGCTGAGGTGGCATACTGGATATTTGTTATGCCAAACATTCCCAGATCTTCCGGAGTATAAGAAAACCATTTTTCCGGATACTTGTCTTTATAATCAGAATTAAGTTGTGGGCAAAAAGATAATTTTATGCTTACACCGATCATTAAATAGAAATCAGCATCCTCCTTTCTTAGTTTCTTAATCTGCTCAAGATTTAAAAAGTCATCTTTTGATATATTACCAGTGACAGTTAATTCACGGTCGGGGCCGTTTAGTCCACCATGCCACAGGAGATATGAATCATTACTCAGATACTTATATTTTCCTGCCGGAAAAATATAATTAGCACAGGCTGAAGCGCATACACTGCGAACATCGACATCCAGACTATGGTTGTAGATATAATTAGCTATTTTTAATGCATTCTCAGCATCGCCACCAGTGCTGCTTATAGAAATCATCTTGATTGGGTGCTGATTTACAAGTTTAAAGAAAACGAGATAGGATGTGTTTGTAATTTTTCCATTGTAATACAATGTGCCTTTCTTGATGTAAACTTCCGGCGGGTCCAGAAGAGCCTTTACATCGGGGATGTCTATCTCTTCATACGCCTCACATGACGTAGAGTTAAATATAAAGACAAGAGTAAATAATGAAGTTATTACGAAATACTTACAACAGAGTAAGTTAATGAATATTCCCTGTCTCATTTTATAACTCCTTTTATACACCCTGGTAAATCAGAACCTACGAGGGTGAATTGTTAAATGTATCAAGAGCAATAATAGGACCTCCCTTTCATTTGTAATGTAGTCCCCATGTAACGCAATTTTAAGTAAAAATATGTAAGCAAGTGTAAATTACATCAAATTATTTGAATTAAATATGGAGTCGTAGGTGATTCTACCAACTTAATATTTTATTTTATGATGGCGATTTTGAGAGCTCTGTAGCAACGTTAGTGGTGAGGCCGTCTTTCGTGTAACTAAACGATCTTATCTTTCAATGACTCTGCTCCCCTGACGCATCTCGCCTAAATAGCTGTGCCTAATACCGCTACACTTTTGCCAGCCCATGATTGCCTCCGGGGAATGGGCTGACGGTTTCCATAAAATGGCAAACTTTTTTCAACAGTTGCCACATTGAGCGGCACTGATGATTGCGCGTTATTGTGTCGTGAAGTGCCTGCCATAGCCGTTCCACATGATTCACCCATGGCGAGTAAACCGGCTGATAAATGACCCTGAACTTCGGGTTTTCCTTCAGCCAGCGCTATGTTCCACGGCTTTTGTGGATAATGTAGTTGTCCACAATCAGCGTGATAGTTTTCGCCCGACGGTACGTCGCTTTAAGCCGCTTCAGCAGGCTGATGAACAGCCCCTAACTTTTGCTGTTGCCGCCCACGTAGCTGACTTTGCACGTTCCGCAGTGCAGTGCTCCGGCCAGATAGTATTTTTCGTTCTGTCCCAGCGTCACCACGCGTTTTTGCTGCCCGCATAGTTGCCAGTCCGCACCGATTTTTGGATTAAGATGGATATCCACCTCATCTTCATAAAATACCGGATGCTCTGGGCTGCATTCGTCCAGTGCTTTGTGGATTGCCGCCATCTTTTCATCTTTATGGGGTCCGCTTGGAAAAATGAAATTATCCTACGCCAAGGCTATTTATTAACCAGTGCGGTATCGGTTACTACCTGAATTGCCGCTGCTGTGGCGTTTCTGCGTCCGAAATCGAGCGATTACGTACACCATGCCGCCGCTCTGTACGAAAGTAGGCAAAACCAGAAACGGACAGCCTGATAGTTCCGTACATCCCTTATGGTCAGGGGTTTACGCTCAATGGAACGAAATCACCCGTTAAGCTTGAAAAGCTTAACGTAGGATAATTTCCGAATTCCAGGCGGACCCCATAACCGTCGCTCGATAGCGGAAACGGCGATGTATCTGATAAAGCAGCTGTTCGGGGGGGCACTGACGCTGCGTGATTATGATGGGCAGGTGGCAGAGGCTCTGTCCATGGTTCGGGCGCTGAACAGAATGACAAAGGCAGGAATGCCAGAAAGCGTGCGCATTGCCTGAAAATCTTCCCTGCTACAGGGACACTCGCCCCGAATCTGATTTATTCAACAACGCCTCCCGTAACAGTAAAGCCGTAACCGACGCTTTGCCATTTTTACACGAACAGGCTGAATTTCTGCATTCAGGGAACAATCCTGCTTAATGTCTTCTTTTTATACTTCAACGGGCCGTTTCTTCTGCCTGTCCGCTGGCCAGATCCGAAAACCCCTGAAGCCGGATCTATGCTCTCAACCTGCCCGGCACTGCCGGGCAGACACCGACATGCGTCCAGTGCTACGGAGTAAGAAGAAGTGAAAGGAGGGAGACGGCAGGTATGTGTCAGAAGAGGATGTTGCCAGCTCTGCGCTGTATTGATTACCGGGGAACAGTTGAATGCAGGCAAAACCGTTCCTTGCTCATGTCTGTCTGAGCACCTTAATGAATGTGGCTTGCGTCAGAAAATATTTTTCACATGCATTTAAAGTCTTTTTTCTAAAAGAACACGATAATCAGCGGTCTGGCCTTTTTTTTCAAGATTGATAATGTGATAGTTATTTTTGATCAGTAGCCTCAGCATCCCGGGAAAGCTGTTTCGCGTTTTTACCTGGAGCCTGCAATACCCTTTAACACGCGCCCATTCCTCTTGGGCAATCAGCAATTTTTGCGCGACGCCACTTTGCCTGTAGGCAGGCAAAACTCCGCCCAGCCAGCTATATAGCAACTCATCGTCTATCGCATAACCCAGCTTAAAACCTGCCGGTTTTCCCTCGCTGTAGGCAATCAAGGCTATTTTTTCTCGCAGAGAGATACGCTGAAGTAGTTCGGCTGTATGAATTGGCTTATCAAACTCAGGGATGGATTGATAAATAGGCATGATCTCTTCGAGTGAGGTTGTAGAAATAGTCAATTCAGGCACAGATCTATCCTTTAACGATTGATATTTTATGATGTGACAAACTACCGGGTTAATCCAGGCTCATCTTGAACATTCTCGACCAGAATGATTATGTCCGCTTTCGCTCAAAGCAGAAAATCCATGCTGTGAATACTCAAAGTACGCGCTGCACCGGGCGGGTGCCGGGCGATCGGTGAGCATTAAAATTCCCGCACGCGCGCCTGGGACGCTTTCGGCTGAAATAACGCCTGCATGCTCAAATCCGCCCTTCTGACTCAGTTCCTGCTCACAGACTTCTTTGTTAAAACCCGCAGATCCAAAAAAAGGTAAATTCGGATCTCTGGGTGAGCCGATATGGTGAAAATAAGTTTGCTGTAGTGGGTAAGAATTTCCGTGAGAAGGGGAAAGGGTCTCAGTCCCGTCAGCATAGTTCCGTATGCCACCAGAACCGCAATGGCAGAAAGCATCTGATAAGCACGTTCGTTTATAGAGAAGCTGGATGCAAGTAGTCACGTTTATGCGCTTGTAAAGGCTTGCGGTAACTATTAGGTTATGTTCTGTACTGACATCCCGGGTGCGTAAACGCAGATATCAATTTTTGATAGACATGTTAAAAGGAGGTAACAGTGAAGCTATTCCCGAATGGCTCTGAATGGCGTAAATGGGATCTGCATGTTCATACCCCTTCGTCATCACTTGAGAATCAGTATCGGAATGACTGGGAAGCTTATCTTTCTGCAATTGAAGCGTTTGGCGACGAGATCGCTGTCATGGGGGCGACCGACTACTGCACTATCTCCGGGTATGAGAAGCTGCTCGCATACCGTGCGCAGGGCCGGATAGCCAACATTGAGGCCGTTTTTCCCAATATAGAATTTCGCATCACACCTGAAACGCAAAAAGATAAGGGTGTGAATATTCATCTTATTGTCAATCCGGCGGATGCAGGTCACGTTGACAAAATAAAACACGCGCTGGGCCGGCTTCACTTCCGTTACTGCGGGCAGAACTATTCCTGCAGCGATCAGCAGCTGACTGAACTGGGGATTGCGGTAGCAGGGTTGTCCTCTCCCGAGAAAAATCTGCGCGACGGCATTAACCAGTTCAAACCTTCTTTTGACGTCTTTGAAGACTGGCTGAGGAGTGAAACCTGGCTGCGGAACAACGTTATTGTCATTGCATCTAACAGCTCAGGCGACGGAATCTCCGGGCTCCGCGACAATGGTCTTCTTGCTGTCCGGCAGAACATCTATCGCCTAGTTGATGCGATTTTTTCTGGTAACCCGCAGGATTGTGAGTACTTTCAGGGACGCGGCAGCGACAGCAGGGCTGAAGTCATCAGTAAATACGGCAAGCTACTCCCCTGCCTTCACGGTTCGGATGCACATGGACTGACTAAAATTTTTCGTCCCGACGGGGATCGTTTTTGCTGGATTAAAGCCGATCCTACTTTTGCGGGATTAAAACAGGTACTGTACGATCACACTCGCGTCAGGATCCAAAAAACGTCCCCCCATACAAAAACGCCTTATCAATATATTAAACACGTCTGCTTTACGGATCGCAGTGGCCATGCACTTTTTTCAGACCAGCCTGTAAACTTCAGTCCCGACCTGAATGCAATCATAGGCGGAAAGTCTTCAGGCAAATCTCTGCTGCTTTACCACATGGCATGCGCCATTAACGCTGATGAGGTTAGCGAGAAAATCAGGATCTCAGGACAAGCCGCCTATGACGACTTTAGCAATCTCAATGTTGAAGTCACATGGGGAAACGGTGAAGTTAGTTCATTACATGGTGACGACTGTCGGCCTGTGACCTACATTCCGCAGCTCTATATCAATCACCTTGCCGAACGTAGCGGTCAGCTTCAGCTAAATCAGCTGGTCGAGGAAATTCTTTATCAGAATAATAATTTCAAGGCTTTCGCGGTTGAGAATACCGCACAGCGGGAAGCGACTATTCGGATCATAAAAACCAGGATTGATTATCTTACCGAGCTGCGCAAAAAATACAGCGAATGCGGTAAGGAAATGGAGAAGTACGGCACGGAAAAGGCTGTAAGTGATGAAATCCGGCGGCAGGAGGAGAAGATAGCTCAACTGAGGAAGCAGGCATCGTTTACACCGGATGAAGAAAAGCAGTATATGGCACTCAGACTGCGCACGGACAACCTTCAATCCCGTCGGCGCGCGATAGAAGATCTTACTGATGCCAGCAGAAGCCTTAAAGAAAGCCTTTATCGGCATGCCGGTAGCACGATACAAAGCCTTACCGACCAACTCAGGCTGGATATTCCGCTGCCTGAGAATTCCTCTTTTTTGGAGAAAAACCTTCGTCAGCTGGAGGCCAGTCTTTCAACTGCTGTCAGTGACTTCATTGGTCGTCACGAGGCCCGTTTTGGCTGCATCCCCGCAAGGCTGAGGCGGATTGATACCGAAAGCGCAGCCAAAAGGGAAACGCTGCTTCCCCTGTCAGTAAAAATTACCGATCAGGAAACGCTCAAAGCATCCATGGCTGCGCTTGAAAAGGAAAGAGAAAAACTCAGACAGCTACAACAGCTCTCTGAACGCCGTCGGTCCATTTTACAGGAAGGTAATGATACAAAAAGCCAGCTCCAGACCGAGTATGCGCGCCTTACTGACCTTTACCAGGCTTACGTGGACGAACTAAGCAAGCCTGAATACCACCCTGAAGGCGAAATTAGCGTAGTTGCTCGCATATCCTTCAATGCTGAGAAGTTTGATCGCTTCACCGGCTGCTTTGACCGGCGAGGGAACATGAACCTCCTGCTCGGCGATCTGGCCAGCCCGAAAGGCGGCTACACATTTTCCGCTGATAGCTATGCGGATACGATCGCAGGCATCTATGACCGCTACAGAAGCGGCGGGGTTGCTCCCGCTCTTCGTAAGGGCATTGAGGATTCCGATATTCTGAGTTATCTCTATGATGACTGCTACCTGATTGATTTTTCTGTCCGTTACCGCAACGACGATATCGTGCAGATGTCGCCAGGCAAACGGGGTCTGGTGCTGCTTAACCTGATCCTTCACCTGAGCAATTCGCGACACCCTATCCTTATTGATCAGCCTGAAGACAATCTCGATAACCGGACGATTTATTCCCAGCTCAATGATTTCGTCAGGCAGCGCAAGGCGGACCGGCAGATTATTATGGTGACGCACAATGCCAACCTCGTCGTGGGAACGGATGCTGAATGCGTGATCGTATCTAACCAGAGTGGGCAGCGCTCGGGCATTGAGAACAGTGAATTCCGGTTTGAATATTATACCGGCTCACTGGAATGCTCGTTCACTTCACACGACGATTCCGGCCGTCTGCATACCCGGGGTATCAGAGAACATGTTTGTGAAATTCTGGAAGGCGGGATCCAGGCCTTTAAGGAAAGGGAACGCAAGTACGGCCTTTAGACTAAAACAACGCTTCAGTTCTTGCCGTACGCTGAGCATCGGCAAGAACTGACCATATTTCTGCTCTTCTATTATCATCCTGATCCGAACCTCAATAACCCGGAAGGTATCCGGGTCAAAAAGGGCCAGTAAAGATATGGGAACCTAGAGAATGGCGATGGAATTATCATTGCCGATGGTAAGTACCGTCTGACCCTCCTTCACAATCCGGATGAACTCATTTTTTTCGAGGATCCTGATTAACCTGCTGATACCTTTACCACCACGTGAAACCTTAATCTGCGCCTTAATTTTTTCCGGGGCGATGTAGCTGTTCAGTCCGTCTACCGAGCACAGGGCATAGAAACGCAGATTCCCTGAATGACTCAGGAAATTAGCCTTCCGGTCGGGACTCATCCAGCCTATCATTTCCAGAATGTCATCATAGTGTTTCCTCAGAAGACTGCAGCTGGCTTGCGTACCGTATACTGGTTTGGAGTAATCCGTCTTCCCGGTAACTGGATCGCGTTGGTGAAATTTCCACACAGCTTCATGGTGCGACAGCCGGTTTCTCAGTTCTTTTATCTGAAAGAACGCTTTACAAATATCTGTCCGAGTAAAACCTGCGGGGGCGTTCGGGAACACATGCGAAGTCAGGGCCGGCCAGAGTAATCGATCGCTCTGGTTATCTTCATACATGTCTGTCAGCAGCGTGGTCCAGAACCCAAACGTCAGACCTGAGATAATCCGGTCTGGCGTTGGTTTTTTACCTTCCTTACTAATCTGGGACTTAGCCATGGCTACCTGGTTTTCTTCTGACAGTGTTCGCGCCAGGAGCCTGTTACCCCATCTGTCCACTTTATAGCCTGCAGCATCCTGACGATCTCGTGGCGTCCTGGCTCGCTGGTAACGTTCAGCCGGATTAATACGGGTATCCCCCATGTATTTAGGGAGACTGGTAACCCAGTTTGCGTTTGTGTCCCACAGGCCTTTCGCCCCGGCAGGCGGGAAAGACTGTATAGCGGTATTCAACGCATTACGGAGCGTGACTTCAAGGCACTGCATGGCAGGGAGTAGAGCCCCTGCCAGCGCCTTATTCCAGTGATATGCAGCCATGACCTGAGAGGGTTTGATCTTCAGATTCTTTTTATATATATCCAGCCTTTCTGTCGTTATGTAGCGTTGTGCTGTCATTGTTCTTTCCCAGAAAACGTTTGACATACGTGGTATATGTCTGGCCTAATAGTCACATCAAGGCGGAGTCGCCTCCTCTGGAGGTCTCTCGCGGAAAAAGTAGTCTGGAAAAGCCATCCTTCGGGATGGCTTTTCTCGTTTCAGAGTCCGGTTATTGGCAATAGGGATTTCGCGATTCTGATCTCATTAATCTCCTTGTAATACTCCTCCTGCCCGATAATAAACCATAGAGAAGTATAGAACTGGGCGATGGTCAGTCCGTCCCGTCCGGCCACTTCACAGAACAGAGCCATTATCATCGAAATTCCTTTAGGTAGAAACGGGATCATTCCGTAACGAAGTTGTCGTGCACGAAGCTCGAGATAAGGAATATTATTCATCATTATACGCTTGAGATCGTCTTCATTATTAAGTTCGAGGATACGACAGTATTCCCGGTTATAGATTGGGACAAGATCGCTTTCAAAGCTCTGCGACGTGATCTCCCGTTCAGTCAGTCGGGCAACCTCCTTGTCCATCAAGGCAACCAGTTCGCTGGTACGCACAAAATTTCCCAACAGATCGCCGAATGTGGCTGTCAGTAACTCAAGCACAAGATCGTTCTTGGATTTACCTGTCAGTCGGGCCTGTTCTGTAATAGCAGCATCGACATCAGCAGGTATTTTTCGAAGCGTCATCACCCGATTTGTTTCTTCCTGGCATTTATCCATTATCTTCCCCATCATCGCAACCATAACTAACATTAGAAATGAACTGGTATCCTTTATCTCACACAAAGACAATTGAATTCAATTAATGTAGTTTGGCATCAATTCATAATTATGATGCACAATATCATTGTGTGACATTTCCTGATTAGTTCTGTTTTCAGCTCAGATCCGATTTCTGGTGAACCCGGATCATCATCTAAATCCGGCCAAGCTGGAAACGATTAGCCTGCACAGATGAATACAACATGCCGGGATTTGGGAAGGATGTGTAAGGGTGAACGGCAAGTATGTGCCAAAAGCGGACGTTTCCAGCATCTGCGAGCACTAATCGGTGTAAAGTAAATCTCACCGCATAATAATTCAGATGCACCGTTATCTTCATGGCCGTATTTCAGGATTCTGGCCGGAAAAAGTTGCCGGAAACGACCCTCTGGCCACAGGATCGCACTGAGTGACTCTCAGGCGGTGCCGGAAAGTAGTCTTATGTTAAATTTTGACGTTTGAGAACCGTTCATCCGGCCGATATAAATCTTTTGCTAGTGTATCTTTCGGGGTCGAACTAAAAGGTACAAAGATCGAATTTTCGAATTGGGAGATACATATGCGTAAATATTTTCTGGCCTGTTTTTTTGCTCTGTGCACTTTTTCTGTGAGTGCCGGGCATGGAGGGGCTGGCGGTAAAGGTGGAGCCGCCGGTGATATGGGTAGGCAAGGTACAGACGGTGCTGATGGCGGAAATGGTTCGGATGGCGGCAGCGCGAGCAACACCCCCGGCAGGCCTGGTTGTCCGGGCGGAACAGACCCTGATTCTACTGGTAAATTTTATCTTCCGGGAACGAAACAGCAATGTAATCCGGGCAGGCAGGACTCGATGAAAAAACATCAGCCTGTGGTTGTCGGCGTCTGATTCGCAACAGAGAGGTTATGGTAAAAAGAACTTAAACCTCTATTGCCAGTAGGATGGCTACTTTCTTTCCTGTCGTCCCTGTTATCTTGCCGACAACACGGTAGTTCTTACCGTTATGCCTCTTTCCGTCACCGGTGTTATAAGTCTCTGTGTCTACGATTGTAACTATGGTTTTTTTTCTATTTAGATCGTAAAAATGCCATTCATGGTTATACATAAAATATCTCCTTATGTTGTTGTTATATTTAATTATATTATATCACATAAAGCGGATTTTGTCCCAATTTTCAGTTATGAAAATTAGAACTCTTATGTTAAATAATTAGGACAAGGAGGATGTGTTTATGCGGAAAATTATTGTTGTGCCATACGATGATAAATGGCCTGAGATGTTTGAAGCTGAAAGTTTACTGATAAAGAAATTGCTTGATGGAATGGCTAAAGATGTCCATCACATTGGTAGCACGTCAGTTCCTGGTCTCTCAGCAAAGCCCGTAATCGACATGCTGCTTGAAGTTTCTGACATCAATGAACTGGATACGTACAATTCATTGATGGCTCGCGCCGGGTATGTTGCTCGTGGTGAGAACGGGATTCCAGGGCGTAGATATTTCATTAAGGGCGGTGATCAGCGTAGTCATCAAGTGCATGCGTTTGCAGTCGGAGATTCGCAGATATTAAAGCATCTTGCTTTCCGTGATTATCTTCGACGAAACAAGGACATTGCAGGGAAGTATGCTGAGATAAAACACTCAGCAGCATTGCTTAGCAGGAACGATGTTCATCGCTATAGCACCCTAAAATCAGACTTCATAGAGCATCATCTGCAACTGGCGCTGGCTGTCTGAAACGATAGTGATTGAGTTCGTTGCCGGGGTGTTATGTCTAATGTGGCAGAACCTCCCGGTCGCCATCATTTTAATGTCCGCTTCTCGCTCAAAGCGGACATGCAGCCCTGCTGGGAACACGAATAGAGCGTGCTGCACCGGGCGGGTGCCGGGCGATCGGTGAGCATTAAAATTCCCGCACGCGCGCCCGGGACGCTTTCGGCTGAAATAACGCCTGCATGCTCAAATCCGCCCTTCTGACTCAGTTCCTGCTCACAGACTTCTTTGTTAAAACCCGCAGATCCGAAAAAAGGTAGAAGCGGATCTTCCCCTCCCGGCGGCGGTTTTCTGCGCGCAACACTGTATGTAGTGGTTCTGTCAGCTGCTTCAGGCACCATATGTAGTGTCAGGCCTGCCGGTGCGGGCTGCCTGCCGGGGCTTTGCTGTGCCCTGACAGCGTGGTACGCTTCCGGAAACCGGTAAATCAGGCAGAAGTCGGATCATGCCAGAACGACGAAACGGTAATTGCACGGGTGATTGTTTTTCAGGGTGACCATTTTCGTGCTGGTTATCACTCAGCGGTCATTTCTGTCCCTGCCGCCGGTTATACAGTTTTTATCCCCCGTTTCTGTGGATAACGCAGACACGATCCGGAAATGTCATCACAGCAGAGGAAGCAGATCAGGGCATCAACACCGTACAGCTGAGCGCAACGCCCTGGCGTTCGTATATTTTTGACTAACGGTTCAGCGGCGTATGTTCCGTGTACTTCGACGTCAGTACCCGCGCCAGTAGCCTCGGACCCGCGATGCCGCGCTCAATAAGCCGCAACAGTACAGGGGCCTGCACGATGCGGTCGCACTATTTACAGGCGTGTTTTTCCCGTACGGTGCGGATAGTCCGGAACGCACTGCGCATCAGTTCCAGCAGCTCTGCCGCGCCTCGCCCTGGTAAGACAACGCGCCGCCGCAGCCGGAGCAGCAGACCCCAACAGGCTTCAGGGTGTTTTCATCGCGCGACAGGAATCCAGGGAACGGTTTGCGCATGCGGGGTGGGCGCGGCACCGGCGGATAGTCCACCCGACCGGTGCGCTCATCGCTCTCTTTCTACATGGCGCTGAGCTGCGTTTCTAATTGCGCGATGCGTTTTGCCACCTTTTCAGAGCGGCTGCCGAAGTTCATGCGACGCAGCTTTTCCAGCCATGCCTGCAGGTAACAGATGGTCGCTGCGCAGAGAGTCTAGCCTATTATCTTCGCACGTTAACCGATGCTCAGTTGTTGACCGTCAAAATACTCTCAATGGACATGAATGCAGGCTACATAAGAGCAGTGCGTATTCACTTACCTATGCGGTTGAGAAAATCACCTTTGGCCGCTTCCATGTAGCAAAGCAACTGGGCAATGTGGTGGATAAAACCCGCTAGAATGGACATCCTGACCTCCCTGCTGAAAGTCGTCGTCATGCAAATGAGAACCGTTTCCACGGGTTGTACAGCGATAAGTGAATGACCGAAACCAGGCAAGAAAAACTGATACGGCTGCGTGCATAGATGAAGCTAACGAGCCAGTGCTGGGCGTGAAAGAGCTGGCAAAAGATATCTGTAACAGACCATGGAGCGAGGAAAGACGGAATGACTGGCAGATTTGGCTGGCGCTGGCCGATAACAGTGATGTATCCATGATGAAAAACGCGGCTAAAAAATCAGGGAAAGGGCTGTACGTTATTCTGAACGCCATGCGTCACAGTGTATCAAGCGGGAATGCGGAGGCTCTCAACAGTAAAATCATGTTGCTGAGAATAAAAGCTGGGATACTGGAACATGGAGTGCTTCAAACTCGGTGTAATGTTCCATTACAGGAAGCTAAACATGACATTTAAGCAGCCTAAATACGACTGCTTATTAAATTAAAGGCGATGAACGACTTGAACTTCATGTTGAAAAACATAAGGATCAGACAATAAAAAGTATTTTTCATCTTCGGGGTAAGTCACAGCAACGTGGTAATCATCACCTGCAAAGGCCTTGATTGAGTCCAGGTCAGCCCAGTAGGTTGCCAGGAAAAAGTGTTCCCAGTTTCCCTGTCGCTCCTGTTTAACGAACGCGCCAAGATTCCCTTTAATTCCCTGAGAATGCTTGACCCCAGTTAACTGGAGATGAGCAGCAAAACCCTCAGCGTGCTCTGAAGGCACGCAACCATGCCATGTTCTTACAATCATTTTTCGGCTCCATTCATTTTTGAAAAGTTACAATAACCAAATGACGCGTCAGGTGGAAGTGCTTATAAGTTTCCCGCCACGATTAGGGAAAACCCCCACAATTACAGCCAGGTACTCCGGATAACTGAAAGGACGAACAACTGGATAACAGGAACCTCAACGTCAGCCACTTTGCCTGGTGCGGACTTGTTGCACTTCAGAACGCCCGGAAGGACGGGCAGGTCAGCTCACCGGCGCAGGAGAACCTGTTGCTGGTCCGGTGGCTGGCACTGGCCAAAAAACAGCGGCGTTTTCAGCGTGAATTCGCAGAGGATATTTGCTGGCTTCTCAGAACGGGAAGAAACAGGGGCGTACATGCCGACCTGCCGGGCAAGCTGAACTGTCCTGCCTCGCGCTGGGTGGTTTGGACCTCAACAGCGCGGCCGGCAAGATTATCATGCAGGTCATTTCTGCAGTTGCCGAATTCGAAAAGGACCTGCTGATAGAGCGCACATATTCCGGGCTTGCAAGCGCCAGAACAGCAGGAAAACGGGTTGGACGGCCACCGGCACTGAACCAGGAACAGCGGCAGGCAGCGCTTGGACACCTGAGAGCGGGTGCCAGTATCAGCGCCATTGCCCGCGAGTTTAGTACCTCACGACAAACCATCATGCGCCTGCGTGACGATGCAGTCAGACCGGAGTTATCAGAATAAAGGAGAGGGGACCGAACAACCCCGGCACACTCCCCCCTGGAAGAATGGCCATTCCGTTAACCGCCAATGTTAGCTTTTTCCGGGCTGTGATAACATCTTAGGGTCATTTTTCAGAGCCAGGCTGATGAAGAAGAAAAGCAGCACACCCACTCCCCACGATGCCACATTCAGGCAGTTTCTGACGCAACCTGATATTGCACGTGATTTCATGGAAATTCACCTGCCTGCAGAGCTGCGTGCAGTCTGCGATCTCAGCACGCTGAAACTGGAATCAGGCTCGTTCGTTGAAGATGATCTCCGCCAGTATTTCAGCGACGTCCTCTACAGCCTTAAAACTACAGCCGGCGACGGATATATTCATGTTCTGGTCGAACACCAGTCAACGCCGGACAAACATATGGCTTTCCGCCTCATACGCTATGCGGTAGCCGCCATGCAGCGCCACCTGGAGGCAGGGCATAAAAAACTGCCACTGGTGATACCGGTGCTGTTCTATACCGGTAAGCGCAGCCCGTATCCGTACTCTACCCGCTGGCTGGATGAATTTGACGATACGGCGCTGGCAGGTAAACTCTACAGCAGTGCTTTCCCGCTAGTAGACGTTACGGTCATTCCGGATGATGAAATCGCCGGGCATCGCAGTATGGCTGCCCTGACCCTGCTGCAGAAACATATTCATCAGCGGGACCTGGCAGAACTGGTTGATCGGCTGGCACCCATTTTGCTTGCCGGCTATCTGTCTTCATCGCAGGTAATATCGCTGGTACACTATATAGTACAGGCAGGCGAAACATCCGACGCCGAAGCCTTTGTACGCGAACTGGCACAGCGTGTGCCGCAACACGGAGACGCACTTATGACCATCGCACAACAGCTCGAACAGAAGGGCATCGAGAAAGGGATTCAGCTCGGTGAGCAACGCGGTATTGAAAAAGGCCGCAATGAAGGCAAGCTGGAAGTTGCCCGTACCATGCTGGAAAACGGCATCGACCGCAATACCGTCATGAAAATGACAGGTCTGTCTGAAGACGACCTGGCGCAGATCCGCCACTAATCCTTTCCTGAGACTCCCTGTCTGGCCATCAGTAAATACTGGTGGGGCAGGGAAGCATCACTCTCAGGTTCGGCCTGCCAGCCGCAGCTATTAAACAGTTTCACCACGCCTTCCACACTCCCCGTCAGTTGAGCTATCAATGGGTTAACCTGATGGTCATTATCGTCAAAAGCGGCATCAAGGTTAGAGCGCGAAAGATAAACTCCGTTTAGGGGGTTGAGGGCCAACCGTACGGAAACGTACGATAAGAAGAAAATTATCTTTTGAAAAATCGATTAGTAGACAATTCCGTCCGTTAAGCGCCCATTTCGATTAAAAAGACACCGTTTTGAGGGGGGGGGTCTAAAAAAGCATCGTTTTGAATACATTTTTCAACGTCCATTATTTTTGGATTCGTCATAAAGTTATGCCACTAACGTACGTTTTCGATCCATTGGACTTCAGATCCAGTTAAAAGGTACTTTAAATTATGAGTTGGCTGAATATCTTCAAAATTAAATTCATTTTGGTGGTGATTGTAGGATTTTTTGTAACGGGTTGCTCACCACTTCATCCAACCGGATGCCACAAAACGTACGCAACCGGCAGTTGCAGTTCGGGCCGCTGGGACGATCAGGATGAATGGGGAGAAAAGGCAAGGGAAATCAGGGATGCAGTAAATGCCAATCTTGCCAGTCCAGCAAGGTGGAAAAGGAAAGAATGCAGGTTACACATTCATTTTGCAGAAAATGGTACAGTTATTAAAGCTTATACAACCAGTGGAAATAAAGAATACTGTGAAGCTTTACTGTCAGCGGTAAGCAAAACTAAATTCAGTAAATTTACGAACCCTGTAATTTACCATGATTTCCGCCGGTTACATTTGAGTATGCAAGGTTAGTAAAAACTGATTTAAATGGTATTTTTATTTAAAGTGGCCAGCTGTTTATGGCCACTTTATGACATTTAAAAAATCTATTGCCTGCCAACAGCATTTTTAAGTTTTTAAGTTATTTTTATCCAAAACTCCTGGTTTTTGTATGCTTCGAAGTTGGAGACTACAAAATCAACATTACAGTTGGTTTTGTAGTAGTTAAATACTTGGATTGTTCTGTCTCTGACTGCATTATCTGAAAATTATCCCTAACCCACGATTTATCCTTTTCCTGCCTTTCCCGGATTAATTTCTTAAGCATAGGAACTACAAGGGAGTCTAAAACTTTATGACCGATAGTGAAAATATATGCATTATCTGGGGTTACTCCCAACCGGCATAGTGTATCAGTATGTTCAGTATATTCATCATCAGCTTCCTCTATGTGATATGCGTTTTCTGTACAGAATGCCTCTACTTTGCTCCTGACTTCGGCGATAGCATCTTCATTAACTTTCATATCTGCATTAACCAGGCTGGTACCATCGGGAATTTTAATAACCGGAATGAAAGTGTCCTCACGGAAATTGTTCTATACGGGTAAGCGCAGCCCTTATCCGTACTCCACCCGATGGCTGGATGAGTTTGACGCTCCGGCGCTGGCAGGCAAACTCTACAGCAACGCTTTCCCGCTGGTAGACGTTACTGTCATTCCGGATGATGAAATTGCTGGCCATCGCAGTATGGCCGCCCTGACGTTATTGCAGAAACACATTCATCAGCGGGACCTGACAGAACTGGTAGACCTGCTGGCGCCCATTTTGCTGGCGGGATATCTGTCTTCATCACAGGTCACACTATATATTACAGGCAGGCGAAACTGCGGACGCCGAAGCTTTTGTACGCGAACTGGCACAGCGTGTGCCGCCACACGGAGACGCTCTCATGACCATCGCTCAACAACTTGAACAGAAAGGTATCGAGAAGGGCAGAGCTGAAGGTCTGCAGCTCGGTGAACAACGCGGTATTGAAAAAGGTAAGCTCGAAGTTGCCCGTACCATGCTGGAAAACGGCATCGACCACAATACCGTCATGAAAATGACAGGTCTGTCTGAAAACGACCTGTCACAGATCCGCCACTAATCACCCTTTCCTGGCTCTCCCTGTCTGGCCATCAACGAATACCGGTAGGGCAGCGAGGTACCAGATTCAGGCTCTACCTGCCAGTCACAGCGATTAAAAAGCTTCATCACTCCTGCTACATTCCCCGTCAGACGCGCTGTCAGCGGATTTATCTGTCGGCCACTGTCGTCAAAAGCAACATTGAGGCAACCCCGTGAGAGATAAATTCCGTTTACGCCCGAACTGAATGCCACAGCATTGCGGCCGGAGCATTACCTATCGCTCAGCAGACGGTAGTTCCACTGCATGTCTTCCGCGGTTTCCAGAGCATAGGTTAGCCGGAAAGAAGGAGCCGCCGGTGACCAGGTGAGACGTGTGTTCATGGTAGAACGACCAGAACAGTTGTGAGTAGCTGATTTTACTTACGTCAGCACCTGACAGGGCTTCGCTTACGTGGTGTTCATCATCACTGTGTTGCCGGCCGGAGCGTAGACTGGCGGGGCTCATCGTCGATGGAAACAGCGTTCGTGCTGGATGCGCTGGAGCAGGCGTTGTGGTCCCGTCGCCCCAGCGGCACCATCCACCACTCAGGTAAAGGCTCTCAATATGTTTCCCTGGCGTACAAACAGCGGCTTAAGTATGCAGAGTTGTTGGCGTCCATAGGCAGTACAGACTCATACGACAATGCAATGGCAGAGAGCATCAGCGGGCTTTACAAAGCATAGGTGATACATCGTCAGCGCTGGAAAATCCGGTCGGAAGTGGAGCTTGCTACTGTGACGTGGGTGAAATGGTACAATAACCGCCGATTGCTGGAAATGCTGGGACATATCCCGCCGGCAGAAGCAGAGCACGCATATTATGCTTTCATCGGGTACCGGGTTCTGACAGCCTGAGTTCCCAGACAAAAAACTCGGCAGGAAAACCTGGGCGGTTTATATTGCGTATTGATTTTCGCGATGGGCATGCCTTCGTCAATCCAGGAGAAATTTCATAAATATCTGTCAAAAAAAATCTGAATTCTTCTCTGTTTTAATCGGCGAATTTAAATTTTTTTCATCCTAACCTTCTTTCAGTACGTGATCCCACCAGTAATATATTCTACCAAACAGAAATAAGCTGCAGCAGGACCGTTCGGGTCTGGCAAAGATATGAGGTGATTTCGGGATATTCCTTCCTGTAATCCCCACCGGCGCCGGAGGGCATCAATACTGTCGAACTCGGGTTCTGGCGCCACATTTTGCAGCAGAGTGTTTTTAGCAAGAAGGTTGCCGGACTGTGGGTAAGGAAGGTTGGAAAGTAATTTCTGGTTTTTACTGTTAGATATTATTAACTCTAATCCCATAATATTGTTATAGTTTATCAGATTAAGAAACCAGCAGCGTGAAATCAGCCAGGAGGGCACTTTGAAAAATAAACTTCTTTATCTGTTATCTGCTTTTTCCACATTTGCCGCCGGAGCACAATCAACTGATGAAGTGTTGGTTACCGGAGGCAGGTATTATGTCGGTAACGTTTTTGGCCAACATGATTATGCAGCACATACAAATATCTCGCTGAATTCCTACAGGATAATGCGTACTGAAGTCACCTACCGGCTTTATTCAGATGTTCACGAATGGGCTCTTGAACGTGGTTATACGTTCGGCGTCGGATGCAACGGGGCAATTTTCGAGGACTGCCTGCAATCCGATACAGACGATGGTACACATCCGGTAACCAGCGTTGAATGGTCAGATGCAGTGATTTTTGCAAATGCATTGAGTGAAAAGACAGGACTGAGACCCGTCTATTTAACCAAGAAGGGCCTACCTGCACGTGACAGTTCCAGTTACGAATTCACACAGGATACCAGGGCTGATGGTTACCGCTTACCCACAACTGAGGAATGGCAGGTAGCTGCGAGGGGAGGTAAAGCCGGAATGGATAATGCCCGTTATGGTTTCAGATTCGCTGGCAGCAACAACGCAAAAGCTGTCGCCTGGTTTCCAGAGTTTGATGATCCGAATTTCGGTACTACCCGCGTTAAAACGCTGAAACCAAATGCACTTGGGCTGTATGATATGAGCGGTAACGTTTCGGAATGGGTTGATGATTTCGACACCGTTTCCGGAGTGAAAATGTATTATTTTTGCGGCGGCAGTTACCTGATACGCACGGGTAGTCTGGCTGGCTGCGACACCCACAGTGCCGGCTACGCGCTGCCGGATACGGGGTTCAGACTGGTGCGAAAATTTTGAACCTGAAAATGCCTTTTAAAATACTGGCGGCCATGCTGATAAGCATTCCGGCTTTGTCACAGGCTGACACCCGCATCCCCCTGAATAAGGGCCTGACCAGCCTTGATTTGAATAATGATGGCTCACCTGACGCTGTTTTTTCCGCCACTTATGACAACAACACTTCTCATCCCGGTGATACTTTCAACATCTTTATCAGACAGGGGAAAGACTGGTTTATCGTCCCGGTTCCTGACGACGACGGGTTTACCTGGGAAAATTTCAGGTTGTCAGCATCATCTCTTAAAATAAGCGGTACAGAACTTCATCGCTATAAAGGGCGCGTTTACCTTATCAGGGCGACCAAATATGCAGGCAGCTCGGGGAATGGGGATGTTACCGACAAATCGCGGGTAAGGTTTTCGCGATTTCAGTTGGAAAAAAATATTGAAGATCCCGGCACATCGATTTTTTACTGGCACCCCGAAGGCATTTACCTTACAAAACAGTACTTTGATGATGTAGATGAAGCTTTTCAAATTCTGGACATGGAGAAATTTCGTTGAAAATTATCGTAGGGATATTACTTTTCTTCCTCCCCTACTGCAGCCATGCAGGGGAAAAGAGTCTATATCATGATTTGATACAGCAGTCACTTAATCAGCAGCCTCTGTGTCTGGGTGAGAAGCAATGGCCGGTTAGAATAATAGCAGGTACTGATCTGTGGGTTAATGCAAAAATGGAAGCGCTTGTCGAAGCTGGCCTGATTTCATCTCATGTGAAAACAGGGAGTAAAATATGGGAGCTAACCCCTTATGGTCAGTCTTTTTTCTCTGAACATCATGATTTCTGCTACGGAACCATGCGTGTCAGATCCATAAAGGCTGTTTCGACAGGAAACGCAGGCATTACTGATGTCACCTTCACCTATTATATTCATGCACTGCCCGCCTGGGCGAAAAATCACTCAGTGCGCGTTGCCAATACCGACCTGGATAATCTGGTCATGGGGATTGATTCAGTACGCTATCATGCCCGGTTTAATACCGACTCTCAGGGAAATATAAGGCTTATCAGTGAACCTGAACAACTTGATTTATTTTACTAGAAGATGGGCTGCAGAACTTTTTTTATGGCGTCAAGTTTTACAGGCGACTTCACTAAGCAGTATAAAGAATGATACTGATGCAATGCCCTCATACCGTCTTTCTCAACAGCCTCAGCATCAGATTTTTTTCAAAGCCAGCGTCAGTTCAGCCTCATCAATTTTAATACATGAAATTGCATTCCAGATTGTTTCCAATTCCTGAAACTCAGCCATTTGCAGTATTAAACTGATACGATACAAGTATCCACAACCATCAGGACAAGGCTCAATGGCATGACAGTCTTCAACCACCTGGACGGTGTACACCTTCAAGTCAACGGCGCGCGCATCTATTACGAACAACAGGGCAATAAGGACGGCCCGGCACTGCTCTTTCTACATGGAGGTCTTGGTGATATGCAAACCTTCAATATGCTGGCGCCGCATCTTGGCAAAACCTACCGCTTGATCGGCATCGACAGTCAGGGACATGGCAAATCCACGCTCGGTATTTATCCCCTGACATACAGACGTATTCAGGAGGATGTGGAGGCTGTTATCCGGCATTTGGGAATTACCAGCACAAGCGTAATTGGCCACAGTGACGGTGGCATTGCAGCCCTGCGCTCGGCCGCGAGCGGTAAGACCTGGATCGACAAGCTTATTACGATCGGCGCGCACTGGTCGTTATCACTGGATGACCCAACCAGAGAGATGTACGCGAACATCACTGCGGCAGACTGGTGTGAAATGTTCCCTCGAGAGGTTGATCGCTACCTTGCACTGAACCCTGAGCCTGATTTTGAGAGGCTGATGGCGGCAGTGCGGCAGCTCTGGCTTGACGACAGTGAAGCTGGCTATCCGGGCGAATCCGTGCGTAACATCCGTGCCCGCCTGCTGGTCGTGCGGGGCGATGAAGACCAGCTTGTCTCTCGCACTAATGCTGTCGAACTGGCAGACCGGGTGGCAGGAGCTACGTTTCTGAATCTGCCATTCACTGACCATTCTGTTCAGGAAAGCCAGGTGCAGTGGTTACTGTCAGTGCTGGATGAGTTTCTGCAGAAGCAGTGAGGGGTCTGGAATCTTTGCTGTCTGCTGATGTACGCCACGATCTATCAGGAAGTGACACAATACAACTGAATCCTTTAGTGTCAGGTATCTGAATAAACCGGGCTGCCCAGGATGGCGGGGTTGATAAGGCATCCACGCAGCGCTACTCGCTGCCGGAGCGTATCACCGGTAACCTCACCGGTCTGGACCAGGTGATGGAGCAGTCGGGCTGGCGTCGTGAGCCTGTTTCCGGTGATGACCAGCAGATGCACCATCTGCATACCAGTTAAATTTTGAGGGTGAACCACACGGTTTGGCACGCCCTCTCCCTGACCAGTGCTAAAGCTGGTAGAGATAACATCCGGGGGAGCTTTAGCAGGTGTCCTCGCTGGAGCCTGTATATCATAGTGGGATGAGATTTTTCATTGCAGGGTTGGTTGCCACAGTCATAGTTAAACAACCCTGTTAGAACCGGTATCATATTTGGTATATGAATTAGCTATATCTTTAAATCCTTCTCTCATATTACACCCTGATAGGCTCCCGTTAAGTCTCTGTTATATAATTAGTTAGCCGGAACTGACAATGCTGATGAATGTTCGATTTTGCCAGTCTTAATGTACTGCCGTGTGTAATGATTTCCGTAATCCTTAACATTGACCACGTTGTTAAAAACACGGTCTGTACTGATATCAGGCAGGAGTGATTTCAACCACGCTCTAATGAGAACCTGAAGGTGTTTTGTTTGCCGCGTTTTTTTTCTCCTGCTGAATGCCCGGGATATGCGTAATCAACTATCATTGTCAGGAATAAGCAGTCTGCCATCTGGCAAACAAACAGAGCTATCCGCCTTGACAACAGTTCACTCAGCCGTGTCGTCGTGCAGTGTGTTGTTATATCAAATATATGTCGCAGCCAGCATTGCGGTACCACGCCATTTCATCAGCGCTCCCCGTCAGGACTTTACATTGACTACCCCTTATGAACCTGCCAGATAAAACTCAACAGGCTACCGTCATAACGAGCAAAGAATTTATGCCGGCTGGTTATGTTTGAAGGATTACTGACGCAATAATCATTAGTAAAAATAATAATTTAAATAAATGTTATGTTTACAGGAAACATTTTGAGTCCTGAGCGTTCGGAATATTCCTGAAAAGGTCCTACACTTCTGAAGCAACTGTGCATTTTTTATAATTTAAGGACATATTATGGAAATTCATAAAGATGCTGTTCTGGTCAGACGTATCTCGTGGGGAAGTGTGATTGCAGGGGTGGTTACAGCCATTGCATTGTCACTGCTTTTCACAACGCTTGGAACGAGCCTTGGTCTCTCAATGTTAGAGCCTAAATCAGAAGATATCATTAATGGTGCTGATAAGGCTGTGATAGCCTGGTCTGTTATCTCTGTTGTGATAAGCCTGGCCTGTGGCGGGTTTATTGCGGGGCGTCTTGCCGGGACGGACGGGACCGTTCACGGTTTTCTGAGCTGGGCCACTTCGCTGATAATTGCTTCTGTGCTGGGATTTGCTGCGGTAGGGGGCGTACTGAACACGGCGGGCAGTGCTGTCAGCGGTATTGCATCTGCAACCGGGAGTGCCGTGAGCGGTATAGGCAGTCTGGCTGGAAAAGCTGCTGGCGGCTCGGCAGATGTTGCCTCCGGGCTTACTGAAAGCCTGGGTCTGGATACCAGCTTTGATTCAAATAACGCAGACCAGAAAATTACGGATGCGCTCAAAAAATCAGGCATCCCGGAACTTCAGCCTGAGTACCTTCAGACACAACTTAAAGCGGCAGGTAATGACATTACCCGCGCACTGAAGGATCTCGCTGTCAGTCCTGATAGCAGTGATGCTATTCTTGACCGTCTTAGCGACAGACTGAAGTCGCGTGCAGAACGGGTCACAAAGTCTGTAGACCGGGAAGATGTTAAAAAAGCATTGTCTGCCAATACCACAATGACGGATCAGGAAGCAGACAAGGCTGTCGAAAACTTTATTCAAACCCGTGATAACGCCACAGCTCAGATCAGGGAACGTCTTAATGACGTTGAGGAGCAACTGAATGAGACCAAAGAGCGCTATGCTGAACTCAAAAAAGAAGCCATTGAAAAAGCTGACGCTGCAGCCAGTGCTGGTGCAAGAATGGCTCTGTGGTCATTTATAGCACTGCTGACTGGTGCAGTGGTAAGTGCCTTTGCCGGCCTCTGGGGGGTCAACACGCACCCTGAGTACCGACGTACCCGGGCGTAATATCACCATTCCCGGGCTGGCACGACACAGCCCGGGAATAAGTGAATATTATACAGTTAATTAATGCCTGGAATGATATACGGTGCTGACTGGTGCGGTTAGCACGTTTTATGACTTTGACAAAGTGCGAACAGGCCACGTAAACGGATTTCAGCCTGCTCGCTGGATTTTTTCTGTCAGTGAGGTATTTCCGACACTTCTTTTACATCCTGTCTGTTAATCTGCTGCTTCACTCCATTAGCATCCGTATAACCAATCAAACCTGTTGCTGATTCTTTAGGTTTGCCGTCACTTATAATAGTTCTGCCATCATTGGTGTGTATGGCATAGCTCGTACGGGTACACCCCGTAAGTGCTGACAAGGCAACAATCGCAGCGAAGGTTGTTAAAAAAAATTTCTTCATAGTTTAATCCCTTTATCAGTTATAGAATTCACCTGCATCTTCTCTTATGAATACCCTTTTACTTTCGCTCCGGTGTATGTCAATACTGCAAAGTCCGGGTCTGAGAATTTCAATGTTACCCTGCATGCTTTAAAAGCACACTTCAGCTAACATCCTGTGCATTCAAAAAACAGGATAATGGAAACAAAGGAACAATCTCACTCAGAAACAGGTTAACTTTCCAGTACATCAGCGAAATAATCGGCTTTTTAAGAATAGCTGTTTTTGAGTTTCTTGATGGGTTTTTGTATATATCGCAGTTGAGATAATGATCTCCTTTACAGACTCAAGAAGTCACGAGCGGTGCCCGACAGTCCACAACAAGGGTGTAAATTTCTACTGTCGTGGGGTCGGTCCAACTATAGGGCAGGATCGTCTACCGGGCCGGGGTAAGTCCAACCTTAGGAACCCAATCTAAAGAGGCCTGGGATACTTACATTCGAGCCCTCAAGCGAAAGGCGTATTAGTGACTCTGGGTGAACACCGGCTAGAGCAGGTTAAATGCAGCTGAAAAAGTCATTAAATACGTTTGCAGCTGTCACGTATAACTGCTGTAATTTTTTGCGCTTTTCTGCACAGCCATTCGTATCAGAAAATATCTGACAAGCTGATTTTTCGCATAAATACAATCCGTTGATATATCTGGATATCCAACCACTCCTGGTCTCAGTTCCGGAGAAACCAACAACAATTCCCCTTTCTGACACTAATCAGTATGTCTCTGGTAAGAATCTGATCCTGTAACCTCATTTGGGAGATAATTGAAATGAAAATCGTTCTCAATTAAAATGTAACACAACTCACTTGCAGTGCCAGTCTGAGAATCTGATATGTCAGTCATCAACGCCTCATCGGCATCGGAAATAAATCAACTTTATCTGCATCATCACGGGTGGTTACGAGGGATTCTGCGTAAACGGTTGGGCAATCTCAATGATGCCGCCGACCTGGCCCACGATGTTTTTATCCAGTTGTTGCTAAAACCCAGGAGTTTTGACAGCAGTGAAGGTGCGAGGGCCTATCTGAGTGTGATGGCGCATGGTATGTGCGTTGATCTGTGGCGACGAAAAGAATTGGAAGAAGCATGGCTTAAAACAATGCAACTTCACGCCCGTACCGTCGTAATTTCCACCGAGTATAACGTGCTGATTCTGGAAACATTGCTTCAGATTGACACCATGCTGCGCAGCCTACCGGAAAAAGTACGCGCCACGTTTATCATGTCGCAGATCCAGGGGAGGACTTACGCGCAAATAGCTTTGACTTTGCAGGTTTCCGAAAGAATGGTGAAGAAGTATATGGCAAAAGCAATGTTACACTGTGTTTTGCTCGAAGCTGAGCTGTCTGACGCCACATTGTATGCCTCGCCTTCAGGCTCTCGTTAACACGACAATGACAGACTCATTCTCCCATAAACCTGACTATCAGGCGCTACAGCAAGCTGCAGAATGGTATGCACAACTGCTGGAGGCCGGACCGCAAACTGAAATCCATCTGCGCTGGAGTGTGTGGCTGAACGCCAGTGAAGAGAATCGCCACGCATGGCATTATGTGCAAGCCGTCAGCCAGCGTTTCCAGCCACTGAATGGCGAAATTGCATCAGCCGCCGCAGATACCCTCTTGTCGCCTTCCAGGATTATGGGACGGCGCCGTGCGCTGAAACTGACCGCATTTTTCGCCTCCGGAACTTTGCTCTCATGGCTGACCTACCGTCATACACCGCTACTGGCTTTCACAGCTGACTACCACAGCGCTGTCGGGGAAATTAAACAGCTGACCCTTCAGGATGGCACCCGACTCTGGCTGAATACCTCCAGTGCTGTAGACGTGCGCTACGATGAGCAGCGGCGGCAAATAGTTCTTCTATCAGGCGATCTGTTAATCGAAACCGCCCGTGATTGGCGACCTTTATTTGTTTCAAGCGCTCAGGGCCAGATGCAGGCATTGGGTACCCGTTTTAGTGTGGAACAACACGATAGCTCAACTCACCTGGCGGTTTATAATGGTTCCGTAGAAGTATCTGCGACAAATGGATTCATACTGCGCCGGGTAAACGCTGGCCAGCAACTGGACTTCGATCGCTTCGGCAAAGGTGTATTGTCCCCCAGTGCAAACGTTGACGCGAGTTGGTCGGAAGGCGTATTGCAAGCGAATAACACACCGCTTGGAGAAATCATAAAGCAGCTGGCACGCTACAGATATGGTTATCTTGCATGCGATCCGGATATTGCTGACCTGCAGGTGATGGGAGCTTTCCCTCTGACTGACACTGACAAGTCGCTGGCAATGCTGGCACAAATTTTCCCTGTCCGTATCCACCGACGTTTTTCATGGTGGGTAACGGTGGAGAAGCTCTGAATAAAAATTTTTTCTGTCCCTGGTTCCCTTTTTATCTTTCTCCTTCGATTCACTAGAAAACTTCCTTGTTTTTAACTCTGGGTAGAAGGTAAATCAGTATGTTGCTTACATCATTAATTTCATCGTCCGGCGAAAGTCGCGGCCACGTCCAGCACGTGGTTGCCATCCGGTTGTTGCTTTGTTTCACACAACTCCTAATCGCGCCTGGTTTTGCTCAAACGACACTGCCGTATTCACGCGCTTACGCCATTCCGGCAGGAATTTTGAACCAGCAGCTTAGCCAGTTTGCCGCTCAGTCAGGTGTATATCTTGCTGGCGATGCAAGTCTGGCGACAGGGAGAGGCGCAGAGCTGAAGGGCAATTATGGCGTAGAAGAGGGGTTTGCTATTTTACTCGCCGGCAGCGGACTGCGGGCAGCACGACAGCCCAACGGATCTTACGTCTTAGAAAAAACACCTGTGGAAGATGAGATGCTGGTTCAGGCAAGCATCAACAAGAATGGCATAACAGAAGGCTCAGGCTCTTACACCACACGCAGTATGAGTACCGCAACTGCCCTGAACCTGTCGCCTCGCGAAACACCGCAGTCTGTCAGTGTAATGACGCGTCAGAGAATGGATGACCAGAGCATAATCTCACTGGACGAAGCCATGGGACAGACTACCGGGATTAATGTCGTCAACCAGAATGGTTTTCAGGTGAAATATGAATCTCGTGGATTCGTTATGGACAACATTAAGGAAAATGGTGTCAATGCTTCCACCCAAAACAGCGTGATGAACGCTTTTCAGTCATCAAGTGAATCGCCGGATATGGCAATTTATGATCGGGTAGAGATTTTGCGGGGCGCATCTGGCCTTACGCAGGGGAGCGGAGAACCCGGTGGCACAGTTAATCTGGTACGTAAAAAACCTACTTATCAATTTCAGGGATACAGCACCGCACGAGCAGGTAGTTGGGACAATTACCGGGGCGAAATGGACCTTTCCGGTCCTTTGAACGATGAAGCGACCCTGCGCGGTCGTGTAGTTGGCGTTTATCAGGATAAGCAAAGCTTCGTGGATTATATTCACAGCGAACGCAATGTGCTGTACGGCGTTCTGGCTTACGACCTTACACCTGATACCACTCTAACGTCAGGCATCAACTGGCAGAAAACGCGATCGGTACCTGACATTTATGGCGTACCGTTCGCCACCGATAAAAGTAGTCTGAATCTCCCTCGTTCGAGCTATCTCGGTGCCAGCTGGAACCGTATCAGTTTTGAAAAAATCAATCCGTTTATCGAAATCGAACATATCTTTGCCAATGACTGGATGTTGAAAAGCGCCCTCAACTATACACATTCACGCTCCGATGGCAGATACATCAGCGCATGGGGTAATAGTACTACCGGGGTCGATCCAGCCCTGGGCACTGGCAGACTCAACAATAATCTCCGATACGATAACAAAGGTGAACAGTGGGGCTACAACCTGAGTGTGAATGGCCCGTTCAAATGGCTTGGAAGAATGCACGAAGTAGTGTTTGGCGGTGATTATCAGAAGGAAAATTTCGACAACGAGTTTGGCAGGATCGCAAATAACGCCACAATTGATATTTATAACTGGCAACCGGACTCCGTGGCTGAGCCCGACTGGTCGAATATTAATCTCTACAATAGCCGCTACAATGACCGTTACAACGTTTATCAACGCGGGCTTTTCGCCACGACCAGACTGGAACTGGCTGATGAGTGGAAGTTAATCCTGGGTGGACGTTACAGCGCTTACAGTTATGATTACTATTATGACAACCACCGAAACAGTGCCTCTAACGAACATACCAGCCTGCAAGTAAACGATAAATTCGTTCCCTACGGCGGCCTGCTATGGGATTTTTCCACTAACTACACCTGGTATCTCAGCTACGCCGATATCTACAAGCCGCAAAGCGAGCGGGACAGCAACAACAATATTCTTCCGGCCATCACCGGCGTCAATTATGAAACAGGAGTAAAAGGCGAATTTCTGAATGGCGATCTGAACGCCTCACTGGCGTTGTTCCGCATCATTCAGTCCAACCGCGCCCTTTCCGAGCCTGACAGCTCGGTATGTATAGATGCCGACAGCGGCTGCTACAGCTCTGAGGGTAAGGTGCGCAGTCAGGGCGTCGAGCTTGAAATAGCAGGTCAGCTCACCGAAGGCTGGCAGATACAGGCAGGCTACACGCTAACTAACAGCAAATATCTGGAGGCAACTGAGAGTCAAAAAGCGGCTGGATACAGCCCACGCACTCCTAAGCACATGTTCAAACTTTACAGCAGCTACACGTTGCCCGGGGATTTGAGCAAGTGGACTATCGGTGCAGGTCTGACGGCGCAGACTGCTACAGCAACCTACATCAATCGTACTTATGGATTGTCTCAGGGTGGTTACACTCTGTTGAACGCCAACGTGAGCTACCGTTACAACGATAACCTGAGCTTCAACCTGGTGGGTAACAACCTGACTGACAAGATTTATTACCGCAATCTGGTTAACCGCCATCTTGGGGGCAACAACTTCTATGGTGATCCGCGCAACTTTTTACTGACCGCGAAATATACCTTTTAATTACCTCCTTACACCTGATGGAATGCGATCTGCTGCTGGCAGATCGCTGGTTTGATGCCTGATGCAATCACTTAAACGTTTTTATTATCTCATTTCCCCTTTCTGGGGGACCCGAAGAGCTGCTCTTAACTGGCTTTTACTACTGATGATTGTTGTCCTGACGTTATCGGTGGTGGCCATCAGCGTTTTGTATAATAACTGGAGCAAAGATTTTTATGATGCGTTGGCTGATTATTTTCAGCATGCATCTGTTGCTACCTTAGCTCAGCGCTATGCGGGCTATACAGGGCTGTTTGTTCTTACTATCGTCTGCGGAAACTGGCTGAAAAAGTTGCTAATCATACGTTGCCGCCATGAAATGACGCAGCATTTTGAAAAAATGTGGTTGACAGGCAGTGCCCACTATCGGCTCAGTATGACCAGTGAGCCCGACAATCCGGATCAGCGAATTGCTGAAGACATAAATCTGTTAATTGAACAAAGTCTGGGGTTGTTACTTTCGCTGGTAAAAAATACTGCTCGTCTGTTTTCATTCATCACTATTCTCTGGCAGCTTTCCGGCGTGCATACACTGCACGTCAGCGAGCATCTGATCATAACCATCCACGGATATCTGGTATGGATTGCGCTGGGATATGCCATTGTGAGCAGTGCACTTACTCATCTCTTCGGTCGTCGTTTGCACAGGCTTAACGTGGAACAACAACATGCTGAAGCAGACTACCGCGCTACGCTTCTGCGCGTGCGGGAACATGGCGAACAGATCGCTTTCTATCGCGGGGAAAAGGCAGAGAAAAAACGAATGCAGCAACGTTTTATGACCATTACGAAAAACTGGCGGAGCCTTATGGCTCAGGAATTCCGACTGGAGACTTTCACAACTTTTTACTTCCGGTTTAGTCTGATGATCCCGGTTTTCGCTGTACTACCATTGTACCTGTCGCGTCTGGTCTCGCTGGGTGCGATTATGCAGGCTCGGGCAGCTTTCGGCTATGTGCTGGATGCCTTTGGCTGGTTTATCGACTCTTATCGCCAGTTAGCACGATGGTCTGCCACCGTTGAACGTCTGTGGGAATTCCAGCACAGCCTGCAAGATTTACCGACTTTTCCGACAATTCCCTGTGCAGGTAAAGAGCTGAACATCTCAGGTCTGACGGTAGTCAAGCCCGGTGGCACAACTTTGTTTTCATCCTTTACAGCCAAACTAATGCCTGGTGAATGGGCCTTACTCTCAGCTCCCAGCGGTAGCGGCAAGACAACACTTTTGCGAACACTGGCCGGTCTTTGCCCTGCCGCATCGGGCAAGTGGTGTATTCCTGCAGGGGCCATGATGTGTCTGCCACAAAAAAACTATTTACCGCAGGATACGCTGAGTCGTGTGCTGAGCTATCCGCTGGCGCAAACCCCAGATAAATCGCAACTGTACCGGGTTTTAACCAGGGTTGGACTGGAATCACTCTGCCTTCGGTTGGATGATGTATGTGACTGGGACCGGGTTTTATCTGGCGGCGAGCAACAGCGTCTGGCTCTGGCCCGCGCCCTGCTATTGCGCCCTGCTCTGTTGTGTCTGGACGAGGCAACCAGCAATCTGGAAGACGCAACTGCCATTAGATTGCTCAAACTGCTACGACAAGAAATGCCAGAAACGATAGTACTGGCCATCAGCCATCAGCCTGCCGTCCACGCACAATTTGAACATCACTGGCTGTTATCATCGCAGTACTGACAGCGGGAAAAAAGATGGTGCCCACGTGGATTCAGGCCCTCTGCCAACGTCTGTTGGCAAATGCTCAGGTCTCTGCAGGCAGGCAGGCTTGGCTGCTGGCTGCTGCCTTGTTGATTTTTCGCAACCTCGGTTAGAGAAGCTGGATCCTTTGACAAATACAATTCATTTAATTATATTGAAAAATTCATTAAATTGAGCTTGCTGTTAATTTTGGCTCATAAATGAAATGCTTGAATAATAAATAACATGGAAATTTTTAGATGAAAAGAAAAATTATTTTAAAAGCGTTACTTGTCTCCACTATGTTATCTGGGTGTGGAATGGTTGATAATGCTATCAGAGGAGATGAAAACCTTAAAGAAAAAGCTGCATTTGCTTTGGGAACCACCTCAGATAAAATAACGATAAGCAACAGAAAGGCTGATATAGACTCGGTTAAATTCAATGCAACCACGAAAGGTAAAGTATATCAATGCTATTATACCACCGCAGGTATAAGTAGCGATGCATTATGTTCTCCAACGGACGGTTCCAGTTTGCCGGCTGGATCGCAATGTAATGCTTTACTTAAAGCAGCCAATAAGTGTTGATTTGTTTGTTGTTATAAATTTTAACATGAGCATACATTTCAGATGTTGGTAATGCATGCTCATATTAAAAATCCTGTTCTTTGAACTCCTATGAAAGGCCAGCTTCAGCCATAACAATATGTGTTTGTTATTTTTGCAACCCATTTAAAAAACAATCATCAATAGAAGTATCCAGGATTTATCGTAGCAATGTACTTCAGGGTGTAAAATAAATAGTTGGCCCGAGGGGAATCCGGTACAGGTAACACACCCAAATAATTCATATGTTTGTTCCTTACATGATTTAATTCTGCCATCCAGGTTTCATATCATGAAAATAAGATATGATTGCAGGGAATACAAAGACCTTTCATTGAAGTCAAATATCGTCAAGCAAAGCTCGTGGGACTGCTGCAGATGGCGCCCACAGAGAAATCACAACTGGAAGATCCTTTACAACGCCGCTGATGAGCGTAAGGGATAGTGCGCTGCAGGTATACCAGATTGCATGGTTATTCCATAATCAACTTCAGTTTTCTCACAACTGTAGCGCTTAGGCTGCATGGTTTCAAAATCGCTTCAAGTACAGGAAATTTTCAAAATCACAGTTCCTTGAGTGGAAAAGACAATTTTTGACGCGCAAAGACATTCATTATTCTGATGAACTTAAATAAGATGATTAAATCACTACCATGAACAGGTGCAACCAACCCTAAAAATATCTATCTTAATGCATACAAGCCCCCCCTGTTTTTATAAATAAAAAAACCAATAAATGCATTCAACATTTCATAGTTGATGCTCGATAAACTGATGCACAGCAGGTCTTGTAATGAACGACTTTATTTTGTTGATTTCAGCAATAATTCTTGTTTTCATTTCTTTCTACAGTCTCTTTTCATATAGAAGAGATTTAAAACTCACCAGGTTCCCCAAAAGAAGAAGATAAGAAGTTACGAGGCATGATATCCAACAGGTCTTGATTTAAATGATCACCTTAATTGATTTTCTATTTTAATTTATTTATCTGACTTTTACTGAGGCGGGCTTTGGGATGAAATTTTCACCCAAAGCCTTTCAGTGCTGATCGCTAAATTAGAATTCTGAAAAAGTCAGTTATCTTGATGTATAAATATTCCAGAAAGTAAGAATTTAATCAACAACTATGGATTGTCGGTATTTTAAGAAAAAAAGGATATTTTTTTTAATCAAATAACCCGAAATGAGTAGTAAACCTTCCATCCACATAACCCTCTAAAAGCAGTAACGAATTGGTTTCTAATATCGCTTATATCTGATGGTATTATCAGGATAAATATTCTCAACTTGTGGTATCCACGGAGATGCGGGAATTTACGATCTCTGGATCAGTTCACCATTACTGTCAGATCATTCGTCCGGCAATGAAAAATGGCTTTTTAAGTGCAGGTGTCAATATTTCAGGGGATTATTACGTCATTCCAAAAGGACCTACCAGAGATTTTACATCGTATGCAATCTGTTATGCGGTTCATGCCACTGCCACACTGTATAAAAATTCAGTCATATTCCCTCGCTTCCGGTCTCATCACGCCACTTAGAGCTCGTTTTCACAGTAATATAAGGCTCAGCTCGTTCTTACCAATAGTGCCTTTAGAATTCATTAGTAACTCGTAATGTGGGAGAGAATCCACCGGAGTACTGTAAACCCATTCTGCTGTAACCAAACTGACATCCGGTGCATAAAGCTGTTTCAGACACGATGGTCTCGGAACGAGACTCTCGTTATGTAAAATTATTTGCTCGGATTTGTCGTAAAAAATATGGCCAGGGAATCAGTCAGGCATTGGAGAAGACCCGGGTTTAAGAGCAGACCACAAGTCTGTACAGAGCAGTATCAGTCCGTTCAACAGCCTCAACAAAAGCCTTATGGGGTGACTCTGCAAGTCTGAACTCTCTTACCGGCGACGTACAACTTGTTTTTTATATCATTTGTACTGAATGCTGAGAAAACAGAGTTGCTCGTAACAACTCTGTTTTCAGGAACTGAGGAGGGTCAGACCGTACCGGTGCCACCATCGGAGCACCAAATCTGACCAGAAGTGAAGCTGTTACTGGTTTCTGCGAAAGTGACATAGAGCGGTGCAATTTCCACCGGCTGGCCTGGACGGCCCAGCGGTGCCGTTGCACCAAACTGCTCAACTTTATCCTGAGGCTGCCCTCCGCATATCTGAAGTGGAGTCCAGTATGGGCCCGGTGCTACAGCATTAACGCGGATCTGCTGCTCACCCAGTTGCTTGGCGAGAGCTTTAGTAAATGCTGCTATCGCGGCTTTTGTCTGAGCGTAGTCCAGTAAAATAGCGCTCGGTTCATAAGCCTGTACTGAGGTAGTGTTGATGATTGAAGAACCTGCAGGCAGGTATTCGAGTGCTGCTTTAGTTATCCAGAACATGGCATAGACGTTGGTCTTGAAGGTCGCGTCAAAATCTTCTGAGGAGAGCGTAAGAATTGATTCGTTAAATTGCTGACGTCCGGCATTATTTACCAGAATATCAAGGCCGTTTAGTTGGCTGACAGCTTCTTTGACCAGTTTATTGCAAAAATCTTCGGACTGAATATCGCCAGGAATAGCGACAGCTTTTCGACCTTCTGCTTCGATTAGTTTCACAACTTCTGCTGCATCCTGCTCTTCATCTGGCAGATAGTTAATAGCTACATCAGCACCTTCACGGGCATAAGCAATGGCTACCGCACGACCAATCCCCGAATCTCCACCTGTAATCAGCGCTTTTCGGCCAGTCAGGCGCCCTGTTCCTCGGTAGCTGACCTCACCATGATCCGGACGTGGCTCCATTTTGCTGGACAGGCCAGGAAATGGCTGAATTTGTTTTGTAAATGGAGGGACTGCAAATTCCTGTGTGATGAGCGTTTTATTAGTAAATGAGTTCATCTGTATCTCCTTTTTGTCAGTCATAAAAGCCTGGCAAAAATGTGACATTTGTCACGCCGTGTACAAAAAAACTTTGTGATGTTCAGGCACAGAGCCCTGCGTGAGCGATGAAAACATTCTGCATCGGTTAACTTCCTGATTTGAGACCGGGTCTGACAAATAGTTAGCTCTGCCCGAAACTGCTTAGAGGTCCTACCTGTGCCACATTTTTGTGAAGACAGTCACATTTACTAAAACCTGACTATACTCCTGACTTTCTTTACCAGGTAGTTACAGTGAGCAAGGCAATCATGGATGTTCAAAAAGAAAACCATACCCAGAACTCATCGAGTGAGAACGATTCTTTAAATTTATCTGTGCAGCAACGCCTTTTTTTCATAGTGTTAGTGGCCACCATGGGGGCGCTGGCGTTTGGTTACGATACCGGGATCATATCAGGTGCTTTGCCCTATATGACATTGCCGGTCTCTCAGGGAGGTCTCAATCTCACCCCCTTTACCGAAGGTATGGTGACTTCTGCACTAACTTTTGGCTCAGCAATCGGAGCTTTTGTCAGCGGATACGCTTCTGACCGCTTTGGCCGCCGGATTACCCTTCGTAGCCTTGCTGTGTTGTTTGTTGCCGGTGCATTAGGAACAACTATTGCTCCTGACGTCGAGATCATGGTGCTGATGCGATTCATTCTCGGTTTCGCAGTAGGTGGCGGGTCGTCAACGGTTCCTGTTTTCATCGCCGAAATCGCCGGTCCCAAGCGTCGCGCACCACTGGTTAGCCGAAATGAGCTTATGATCGTTTCCGGTCAGCTACTGGCTTACATAGTCAGTGCGACAATGAGCCTTCTGCTTGAAAACCCTGGAATGTGGCGTTACATGCTGTCGCTGGCAATGATCCCCGGTGCGTTACTTTTTATCGGTACCTTTTTTGTACCTGCCTCTCCACACTGGATGGTAGCTGAAGGGCGTTTTAACGAGGCGCGTCGTATTATGCGAAAACTTCGTGAAAATCCACGCGAAATTAAAAACGAAATGGCTCAGATGCGCCAGAATGCGCGTGATGCACGTCGGGGGCCGCCTGCGAAAGCACTTTTGAAAGAAAAATGGATACTGCGGCTGGTGATGCTTGGATGTGGTATGGGGATCGTTGCCCAGTTCACTGGCGTTAATGCCTTTATGTATTATACGCCGATCATTCTCAAAAGCACCGGGCTGGGCACCAGCGCATCAATTGCAGCAACGATAGGAAATGGTGTAGTTTCAGTGATTGCTACTTTTGCAGGTATCAGAGCGATTAACATGTTCGGCCGGCGTCCAATGCTGATGGCAGGCCTGTCTGTGGTCATTGCAATGCAACTGGCACTGGGAGCCGTTCTGGTGCTTATGCCGTCTGGTATAGAGCAAAGCCTGCTGTCACTGGGATGTATCCTTGTATTCCTCTTCTTTATGCAAATGTGCATCTCTCCCGTGTACTGGCTGCTCATGTCAGAGCTCTTTCCTATGAAGGTTCGCGGTGTATTAACCGGCTCAGCTGTAGCTTTCCAGTGGATATGCAACGCTACCGTAGCACTGGCATTCCCCCCATTGCTCTCTCAGCTAGGTAATTATACATTTTTCATCTTTGCAGGAATTAATGTGGGATCGCTGATTTTTGTCGCGGTTATGTTGCCCGAAACCCGTGGCAAGTCGCTGGAAGAAATCGAAACGCACATGCGTGCGCATTTCGGTGAAGAATAAGCAGGGACCACAGCAATGTAGTGGTAAAACTGAGTGCCCTTTTAAAAGGGCATTTTCAGTCCTGACGGGGACTCATTTTTACCAGCAGAAGAGATGACTGGTACAGTTTATTAGAAGGACTTGAGATATCATGGCAGTGAATTTAAAATTGAAGACAACTATTATGAAAAATTAGAGTCGATTACTTTAACGGGGAAAATGACAATAAAAACTTTCCCAACAAAAATATACACCCGAAATAAATATAAGTTCTGGTATAAAAGCATGCAATATCAAACATAAATTAAACAGATAGAAAACCTATGTTTCGATCATTTTTCATGCCGCATCCTTGCGAGCCGGAACGCGAACTATACATTTTCCTTTACTTCTGGCCAGGCTAAAATGCTCCCATCTTTCAGGAATAACCCTCCCTGAAAATTCGTAACACCGGCAGCTTCCAGCCACATCCACTCTTCAGCTTTTTCTATCCCTGATACAATGACTTTAATTTCCAGAGCAGAACAGCAACGAATAACAGATTGCAAAATGGCTTGTTTAGGGCCACTGCTGTGGATGTCACGTATCATCTTCTCACCAACTCTTATCCTGTCGGGCTGAACATAGGCCAGTAAGGAGAGTCCCGCGGAACCCTCGCCGAAATTATCTATGGATAAACTGATGCCTGCCTGCTTCAAAAGTTTTACTGAGAGAGAAAACTGAGCAAGATTAGAAATGACCTCTTTCTCACTGACTCCAAGCAAAACCTGTTCCGGAACAAGACCTGATTGATAAATACAGTCTACAAGCTGACTGACAGAATCCTCGAAGATCACCAGAGTCATTGGAAGAATACTTACATAAAGAGGCATTCCTGACGGACATGACATGCCGGCACTGCGAAGTGCTTTCTTTACAGATTTGAGATTATAGAGGTGCCTGGTAAAATCGTCCTGCTCTTTACTGTCTGAATTTGGCACTGCCTCAATACCTGTTACGGTACGACCCAGAGGATCTATTATAGCCCTGAAAGTTATTCCCTCTGAACCCCCTGGTTGATGAAGTGAGTGAGGCATTTCCTCAGCAACAAAATCCCAGTAATCAGCGGGCAGAACTTCAAAGTAATTTTCCCTCTCCCTGGATTCGACAAAAGTTCTCAGAAATTGTAGTCCTCTGTCATCATAGGTAAGACGATACTTAGTCGTTCCTCTGTCAAGAACTTCCTGAAGCAAAGTATCAGTATTATGCTGACGTAAATCAAAGAGCTCCATGCCATGTTTACCAAAACGGCGTGAAGGAGAAAAATCTCTCATCAATTCAACGATGTTGTGGTGCCGCTTATCGTTACATATACGCGAATATATTTCATCGACTCCAGCTTCAGGCCCCTCAAGGATCTGAAAAAAATGTGTTCCATTGAAGAGAAGGATACCCGTAACATTAAGCTGAGCATTTTGAACATTTGCACGAGCTACCATTTCTGGAAGGATGTTTAAGGGAGTATCATCATTAATGTGACTACGGTAAATAATTGTGTTCAGCAATTATATTACTCCTGACTTAGGGGACAGTGACCGCTACACTACCAGCAGTGATGATTTTTTTAAACCTGAAACTCCCTGTAATTTATGAAAGCTTAGACGTTCTTCTACCCTTTGAATGGATCAGTTTGTCAGGGCTTAGATTCGGACATATCATTGTTCCACTGATGTTGATGCTTAATCATCACTGGTTTAAAAATCTGATTTCAAACGATAATTTAATGAAAGATAGAGTAATGAGCAGAACCAGACCATTTATAATTTAAGTTCTGGTATTCAGACCTGTGGATGCTGCTTGAATGATAGAAGATAAAGATTCATTTTTTTACAGCTACCACGTCAGTTTTGTCGGTAACGCCCTCATTAACCTGCACACCTCCTGCCAGTCCCTGAGAAAGGGCTGCACGGTACCAGCCTGCTACTGTTGCCGGTGAGCCTTCAAGAGTCCACAACTCACCTGATGCATTATGAAACTGAAGGCAGGTAGAACCGTCTTTACGAATTATATAATCAGCGCGGCATGCCTTGTAATCTTCTCCTGCAACATGAATCAATCTTTCCGGTTTAAGAAGGGTACCAGTGTTGAAGGGAAGAAATATTGGCTCTTCAGGGTTTCTGTTGATAGATTCCATTCTTTTCATGCCCTGAGGGGACTGGAGGTAATCAAGGCATGCATATCCAGCATCAGTCATGGATATATTGCTGGGAGTGCCGCAGTGATAATCTGATTTGATAAAGCCAGAAGAGTTAAGCCACTGAAGACACTGGCGCACGTTAGATCTGAAAATTCTCTTGTTGTAATCACGCTCAAGTTTATTAAACAGAGGAGTAAGCGTTACGCTTGATAAACCACTTCCCTGAAGCTCTTCAAGAGTAAGCAATATTCGCAAACCCAGACTGGAAACTTTGATTGTTTTAAGATCATTCAAAAGAACCTCCCGTTAAAAAATTAAATTTATTTCTTTATCCAGATTTTATTATAGCACACGAGCTTTATTTGTAATATTGCCGGCTTAACATTCCTGACGTAAAATCTTATTCCTGCCTGACTCCTTCGCCTCGTAAAGGAGACGGTCAGCTTCAACCAGAGCCTGCATTACATCGTCTTCACTTATCTTCAGGTTAACTATGCCTGCTGAAAATGTAACGTTCTCATTATCTGAAAATTTTAGTTTATACATTTCACCCTGAAGTTTCATAGCCATTGCACACGCTGCGTTGATATCTGTTCCGGGAAGCAGAGCAACAAATTCTTCACCTCCGAAACGAGCAATGAGAGCATTTTTTTTGAAAGAATTTTTTATAAGTGATGAGAAATTCATCAGCACCCGATCACCAGTCTCATGTCCGTAACTGTCGTTTATTTTTTTAAAATGATCTAAATCCATTAAAATCAGAGAGTTTGTTTTACTTTTCGACTGGTTAACAAGCGCGCGAAAAAAGCCTCGTCTGTTCAAAATTCCTGTAAGAGGATCCGTAGCAGACTCCTCTCTGAATTTCTCAGCGCGTTGATTCATATCCATTAAACGATAATATACTGCACTGGTTAATTGATTCGCTTCATAGAACCATGTTCTGACTCTCGGTAATTTTTTCAATAAGGATTTTCCATCTGCACCTTCAGTTATTTTAGCAAGTTTCTCTAACGGTTGGGAAATTTTCACAGAAATAAAGAAAACCACAAAAATCATTGTAAATAATATAAAGAATATCAAAGGAAGCGATTTTTTTACAGAAGCGTAAAGCATATTGGTCGCTGTTTGTTTGGGTGTTGAAATCAAGACTATCCATTTTGATCTATCTACGCATGCAAATCCTATTGTAAAAGAGGATAAATCCATACTTCCAGATACACCCGAATCGCATAACGAACTGAAATTTTTTCTTATTGATAGAACATGGCTGTCATAATCATTGAATATAACACTATCAGAAGAGTCAAGTATTGTAACCTTGGTATTAGCTCCATAAAAGTGCTGGCCTATAATTCGGCTCAAAATACTATCAGTAGTTAAATAAATTGTACCACCGATAAATCCCTGATAATTACCCTGAGAAGAAAAAACTGGCTGGGAAATCATTACAACTAAATTGCCCACAACCGATACAAATGGAGAAGATATAAGAGGTATTTTATTGATAATGTTATTTTTAACATTAAGGGTGTTTATGTATCTACCTTCCATATTTCCTGCCTGGTTGGTTGTTACTTCAACCTGACTTTCTTTGTTAATATAAAAAACAGAATTGAAATAATCTGATTGACCAGAGATGTGTAAAAATTGTTTCTTTACATCATCTTTTTCAAATGTGTTTGAAATAAGGTCAGCGCTCCATTCAAGTTGCTTTTGTGCTGACGCCAGATACTGATCGGTGGTTGATGCTATCTTTTTGGCATAGGCCTCATTACTGAAAGCAATGTAATCCCTGATTTCCTCCCGCTGGTACCAGAAGATGCAAAAAATTATCAGACATGTCGTCAACAGCATGCTACCTGCTGACAAAAAAAGTATAAGCGTCCTGAGTCTGACTTTCATTATGGGCATACCTGCCTGTGATAAAGTAAATCATTAATTAATAATGGTGTTTATTATTATACCTGAGATGATAGATATGCGAAGTTTATTTTTAAAAATCGTTAATACTTACGAATTAAGGCCTGGATCATTGGTTTTGACAACTAATTTAATGAGTTCTGGAATGATAATTTCTTAGTCCCGTAAGTGATTAGTGAAGCTGAAGTTTAAGGCGTAGATGCAGACACAATTTTCAGCAGGTAAAACGGTGAACTGAAACGCACTGATTCATAAATTATGGTTACTTATTAACTCACGTAACAGATAGTCAGGTAACTACATATCGCATGAGATCCTTGATTGTGTATATGAATAAAATAACATACTCCACTAAATTTTAGTCTTCCATGCAATATATAAAACCTTAATAAATGAATCAGCGAAGATAAAAAACTAAATTTACATCACTTGAATAGAAATGGAAATGGCAAAAATCACCTCAGCATTTCAGAAATTAACCTTCTTTCCAGTCTTTTTCGACTTCAGGCTTAGTTAATTTTAAAATGACCTTGTTATCATCAACTCTGTCGACCCAGGATAGTGGAATTATGTGATGAATACCGCCAGCTTCAGGTTCATTCCTGACAAGTTTTATACTATCATCCCCTTCTAAGTGGTCCACCACGCCAACATGAATACCATTTTTGTCGGTAACCTGTGCGTGATCCATGATTTCAGCTTTGTTTACCATAATTGACTCCTTGCATAAGATCCTTAACTATAGGAGAGAAAATAAGAATACACAAACCAAACTGGCAGAAATAAACAGAATAACATCACAGTAATATTTCAAACCACAGATGATGTTTCCGAACCAACCTATTGAAAAACAGATTTCAACCATCTGATTTTAAGATAAAAAACCTGGTTTTCTTAAGATTCTTACTGCGTTGATGTTCCAAAAAACACAAATATATTTAGCTGCAGAATTATCTTAAAATACCCCTTGATTTTAATGATTGATGATTTGTTATGTAACACGACCCGGAACTACTTTGTCCCAGCTATAATATCGTAAATCTTTGCACCCAGAACCTGACTACTGTCACGCAGTGATTCATCGGATGTTTTCACTGCTATCCGGCACAAAGCAACGCGCAAATTCCTAAGGTATTCAAGGCTTAAGTCTGAGCCACTGGAATTACAAACATGTTCTGCAAGTAAAATTATGATCTCTGATATCTTCTTCTCATTTTCTGTCATTTTTTTTCCATGATTGATGATTCATGACGTATACAAAGTACAATTATGGATTGCTATACAGTTTAATGTGTGATACAGGATGATTTTTTCAACTTTAGTTCAGGTTTAATGAGTGCTCAGTCATGATGTAAAAAAACTGGTGAATCCTGTTACTATTAAAAATCATCGAATAAGAACAAAAATATTTGAGTCTGTAGCAAAGCTAAGAAACTGGCTGCTCATATTTGTTTGTTGCAGCAGCAACTGAATTACCCTGTATAATCATCAGCATTACCAGTGTCAGTCCCGACGGAGGTTATCTTGTGACGCATGCGTTACAGACTTCCCTCCCATTGCTGCGTGGACAGTTCCGGATTTCACCGTTTTACCCGTAAGGCGAACGTGCCTGAAGGCCTGCTCAGTATGTAAGTATCCCGGTAAAACGGGCCATTCACTTTTAGAGATCTTCCGACAT